>NZ_JBFSPI010000060.1:0-32761 GCF_041464685.1 Vibrio sp. 10N.237.312.B06 | reverse complement strand
TTTTAGTAAGACTCGCTACACTGTGCGATCTAAACACCTTAAATGATAGGTGTTGACTCATTGAGTGGCTTTTTTACTTTCAAACGTTGATATTTGTTAACTCTAAATTAAGCGTCTTAAGAAACGTTAATTTTAAATCTCAGGACTTTCAAACTTGAATCGGGGTCAACATCGACAAACTCAGGTGGGTTATCTAGACGCTCGATAAACTCAACACTTGGCGCTTCTTCTACCATCGTCTCAATCAAGAAGTTTGGTGACACTGCTGGTGAGTTAACACAAGCAATCACTTCACCACCTTCGGTTAGAAGCTCAGGCAAACGACGTAAGATCTTTTTGTAGTCTTTAGTAAGTGCAAAGCTGCCTTTTTGGAACGAAGGCGGATCGATAATAACCAGCTCATATGGGCCACCCTTCTTGATTTTTCCCCACGACTTAAAGATGTCGTAGCCAAGGAAGTTCACCGAGCGCATGTCATGCTCATTCAAGCGGTGGTTATCACGGCCTTTGTTTAGCGAGCCGCGTGACATGTCTACGTTCATGCATTGTCGAGCGCCACCCGCAATCGCCGCCACAGAGAAACCACAAGTGTATGCGAACAGGTTAAGAACGTTCTTATCCTTAGCATTATCTTGTACCCACTGACGACCATTACGCATGTCTAGGAACAGACCGAAGTTCTGATTGCGGCCAATGTCTAGTTGGTACTTAAGCCCATGTTCAACCACGACTGGTGAGTCGTTCAATTGACCCCACAAGACTTCAGAGGGCGCGCCATCAGCATAACGGTGTTGCAGCACAATGCTTGTGCCCTGTTTTACTTGCCAGATATTTTTGTTAGTGAGGTCGACCAATCCAGTCTTTAGAGATGATAAGAACGCTTGGTCCACTTCTTTAAACACGTTAACCAATAACTGTCCATCAACCCAATCACAAGTGAGTTGATCTAGGCCGGGCCAAAACTTGCCACGCCCGTGAAAAATACGACGTAGTTCATTCGGCACTTCATTCAATTGCTGTTCAATATGACTAAAAAACAGAGGTAAAGCTGATGCTTCCATTATTTCACTCACTTAGTGTTTAGCTTTGGCCACGTTAATGACCAAGGTTCAAGCCAACTGTCTATACCATTAGACACGATCTCTTGATGCCATTTCTCACCCAAAGAGTCGAGGTTTCTTGGATCGCAGACATATTCGTAGGCTTGTGATTGATAGGTAAATCGAATCGCGAAGGCATGCAGATAGCCTCTGTCAGCCTCGTTCGATGGATTGTAAATAGGATCACCAACAATAGCCGAGCCAATGGACTTCATCGCGACACGGATCTGATGAGTTCGCCCCGTATAGGGTTTACATAAAAGTAGACGCTCACCGGGTTCAGCCGTTGCAGATAAAAATTGGGTAATCGCTGGGTTTTCTTTGGTTGTCAGCAGCTTCCAGCTTGAGCGTCGTGAACGCTCCATATCTCCTGAGATCAGCCCCTGCTTTTTCTTCGGCTTCTTGGAGCCTATCGCAAGGTAGTACTTCTCTACTTCACGCTTTGCAAACAACTGTGAAAGCTCACTCGCTGCCGGGGCATTTTTTGCCAACAGTAGAATTCCTGACGTCATTTTATCGAGACGATGGACTAAATATAGCTTCGGCTCATTGATTGCCTTAGCAACTTCTTGCAATAACATCGTATCACCATCGTCTTTATGGACGCTGACGCCTGGATGTTTGTTTATAAGTAAAAAATCAGAGTGATTCAGAAGAATGTCGAACATGTAAAGGCTAGCTCCATTGTAGAACGTGGAGTATACCGTGTCTGAATCCAGATTCCAGCTACGAAAAAGCCCAACGAGTTCAATAAACATTGAATCGTTGGGCTTATGTTTCAATAGGCAACTTTTACTGGGAAGTCTTTAATCAATTCGCTCTAAGCTTATGTTCTAGACTTATGATCCAGCTCTAAGCTCTAAGCTCTAAGCTCTAAGCTCTAAGCTCTAAGCTCTAAGCTCTAAGCAAGTTTGAACTTACCTACTAAGCCTTCAAGTTCGGCAACTTTAGCATTCAAACCTGATGTGTTCTCAGAGCTGCGAGTCGCTAACTGTAATGACTGTTCAGAGATATCACTGATTGCCGTAATATCCGCTGCGATTTCTTTTGTCACCGCTGTCTGTTCTTCTGCCGCAGTCGCAATTGAGTTAACCATGCTTTGTACGTTGCCCGCACCGCTAACAATTGCTTCTAGAGCCGATACCGCCCCTGTACTTTGCTCTACACCAATTTCAACTAAACGACAGTTGTCTTGAGTGTAAGTAACCGCTTCTTGAGTACCAGATTGAATAGATTGGATGATACCAGACACTTCTTGTGTTGCTTTAGTCGTTCTCTCCGCTAGCGCTCGTACTTCATCAGCTACCACGGCAAAACCACGACCGAACTCACCAGCACGCGCAGCTTCAATAGCCGCGTTCAGAGCCAAGAGGTTGGTTTGTTCTGCGATATCTTCGATTACCTTGATAACACTGCCAATCTGCTCGCCATGTGAACCCAGCGTGTTCATTTGTAACGACATGTCGCTCATTTGAGTAGACACTTGTTGGATGCTCGCAACCATCTCCACGATCACTTTACGACCGTCTTCTGCAGACGTTTCTGAGCGGCGCGCTTCTTCATAAGTAGAAGTACCTTGTTGCGCTACTTCAGAAATGGTTAAGCTTAGTTCTTCTGCTGCAGTCGCAATCAATGTCGCTTTATCTGCTTGAGCAGAGGCGCCAGATACGATGTCGTGGCTAATTGATGATAGCTCACCAGTAACGGATTGAACTTGGGTAGTCACTGATGAGATAGAACCGAGGAGATCGACCAATGACTTTTGCATCTGGTTGATCGATTGAGCAAGGTCAGCCAATTCATCACCAGAATCATCAACAATATCCCCAGCCGTCAGATCACCATTTGCTACGCGTCGTGCAACTTGCTCTACACGAGTTAAGCGATTAGTAATAGAGCTAGACAATACAAACGCAATTACACAGCCAAACACAATCGCAACCGCAGTCAACACCATAATCGTGCGTTCGATTGTAATAAACGAATCCGTTAGTGTTAGCAGAGCTCGCTCTGTATCAGCAATCTCACTTTCAGATGCTTGATCAAGCAAATTTTCAATCGGGATAAGATTACTCTCATACAAAGAGCGAAGCTGCTGGATATTTGATAACAATGCAGTTTCATCATTAAGCATAGGTACGAGCTTCGATTCAAACTCTTGAGTAAAGCGCCCCATTAGCTCTTCAATTCGCTGAACACGACGATGGTCCTCTGAGCCTTTACTCTCTAAACGCTTTGCTTCTTCAATTGCTTGAGAAAATTGAGTCTTATTAGCTCGATAATCATTGAGCGCATTACCGCCCTGAACAACCGCGCCCAAAGCATCACGGTAAACATCACCAGCTTCATCGATCAATATAAGGTAGGTAACAGTTCCTGGAACATCATCCAGTCTAATTTCATCAGAGCTCTCGTGAGCCCCAATCACTTCTATCGATACAATCCCTACTAACGTGACAAGCACCGCCAATATAGATCCAAAACCCAAATATAGTTTTTTTCTCACTGACAATTTCACAGAACACCTACCTAAAATAAATACAGGCCGATATAGCCTAACCGAAAGATATATCGGCCACCACACGGATAACTTTAGGGGACGATGTTTTTATTTCTCGAAAAACAATAAGTGCATCGCATAAAAAAACGGGAGCCAATGGCTCCCGCTTATCAATTAACTTTAGTTTGCGATTAGATTTTCTAAGAATTATAGCTTCTTAGAGATAAGCGCAGAACCGGCAATGATACCAATACCTAGTAGCATGATTGCACCTTTACCGCTGTCGAAGCCAGAAGAGATACCCATGAACGCTACGATAGCGATAGCTACTGGGATGATGTACTTAACGAGTGTGTACCATAGACCGAATAGAGGGAAAGATACTTCACCGTCGTTAGTGATTTCTTTCTCTAGGTCAGCACGGTTCAGTCTCCAACCAGCGAAGATACATACCAACATACCGCCAACTGCTAGGAAGATCTTATCCGTTAGTAGGTCGAAGATATCGAATGCACCAGTACCAAACAGCGTTGGACCAAAGCCACCAAGAGATAGAGAAGCGAAGATACATAGAATCGCCATTACGACACTTGCAGACAGTACAGCTGTTACACGCTTCATGCCTTTCTCATCGATTAGGTACGAAACAACAACTTCAAGTAGAGATACTGAAGAAGTCAGTGCCGCAACACTTAGACCAACGAAGAACATAAGAGCAAATAGAAGACCAACTACGCCGCCCATTTCAGCGAATAGCTGAGGAACAACAACGAATACTAGACCAGGACCTGCTGCAGGCTCCATACCGAATGCGAACATTGCAGGGAACATTGCAACACCAGCTAGGATAGCAACGCCTGTATCCATCGCCGTAACCATAGCTGTAGTTTGAACTAGGTTCTCTTTCTTCTTAAGGTAAGAACCGTAAGTCAACATACAACCCATACCAAGAGATAGTGAGAAGAATGCTTGACCTAGTGCAGCTAGGATTACACCGCTGTCTACTTTAGAGAAGTCAGGGCTGAATAGGAATTCAAGACCAGCAATCGCGCCCGGAAGCATTAGGCCTTTGATTGATACCACGATAAGGATGATGAAAAGAAGTGGCATCAGAATCTTACCCGCTTTCTCAATACCGCCAGAAATACCCTTCATAACGATGACAACGTTAAGTAGTAGGTATAGGCCCATCCACATTAGTGGCTGAACTGGGTTTGAGATAAAGCCACCGAAGCTGTCGCCAATTGCTTCAGGTGCGTCTAGTAGACCACCAGCAATTTTACCGATGTATGCGATAGACCAGCCACCTACTACAGGGTAGAAACCCATGATAAGTAAACCACTGACTACGCCAATAACACCAGCGAACGTCCAGCGACGGTCAGTTGATTTAAATGCACCTACTGCTGATTTTTGCGTATGACGGCCAATCGCAAATTCAGTTAGCATCACACTAAAACCGATGAAGATTACAAAAAACAGATAAATTGCAACGAATGCACCGCCGCCACTTTCACCTGCTGTGTATGGGAATTTCCAGATGTTACCTAAGCCAACAGCAGAACCTGCTGCAGCCATTACGAATCCTAATTTCGAACCCCAGGTATCGCGGGGTGTAGTGGTTGTATTACTAGTAGCCACGTTTACTCCAAACTTTTGTGTTATGTGATGTTGTATTTTGCTTTGTGTGGCGTCATTAAAAGATAAGGTGTATATAATAATTTACACCATTAAAAGATTTGATTGACGCTCGTTATCTAGCAAGTAAACCAGTTTAAGAATACAATTGGAAGCCCGAACCGTATATATTTCGTTATCAATGTAAATCTTTATGGTTAAATGCCGGTTTTTCATACAAAACAATTGCATTCGTCTTAAGTTAACTAAAACTTAACAACTTTAACCTGTTTACAGCTTTTGCTCTATTTTGTAAATAGTTGATTCCTTAAATTCCCATATCCGTAAAATAGCATTACTATCTAAGTGTCTCTTTTTTCGAGTATTCAATGTGGAAAAGCTCTACCATTTTTTAACTTTAGCTTCTGTCGCTTTATACTGGGTCCTTGTCGCCGGTGTGACTTTTCGTGTCGTACTAAAACGACGCTCTGTCAGCGTTTCTCTCGCATGGTTGATGGTTATCTACATAATCCCTATTGTTGGCGTCGCTTGTTACTTCCTTTTCGGAGAGCTAAATCTCGGTAGAAAGAGGGCTGAGCGGGCACATCGCATGTTTACGCCTTTTGGTGATGGGTTCCGCCAATTAAATGATTGCCAAGTCCACCTTCCAGGTAAAGTCGGCTCGCCTATCCACAAAATTGATGAGCTTTGTAACAATCGGATGGGCATTCCAGCTCTCAGCGGAAACACACTTTCACTGCAAGCTTCTCCAAATGAGATCCTACACGCAATTATCGAAGATATAGAAAACGCCCAGACGAGTATCAAAATGGTTTTCTATATTTGGCACCCCGGTGGCTTAACTGATTCCGTTGCTTCCGCACTTATTCGAGCTGCAAAACGTGGTGTCGATGTTAAAGTTTTACTCGATTCTGCAGGTAGCCCGCGTTTTTTCAAAAGTCACTGGCGTTCAATGATGAAAGACGCTGGCGTTCACGTTGTCCAAGCATTAGAGGTTAGTCCTTGGCGTATTTTCTTACGCCGTTTAGATCTAAGGCAGCACCGGAAGATCATCGTGATTGATGAGTCCATCGCCTATACCGGGTCAATGAATATGGTAGATCCAGCTCATTTCAAACAGAGCTCAGGTGTCGGCCAATGGATTGATGTCATGGTTCGCGTCACTGGGCCAACCGTTAACGTGTTGTCAGCAATTCATGGTTGGGATTGGGAAGTGGAAACAGGTGAACGCATTCTTCCTGATTTACCAGAGTGTCCGGTTGAAGAAATAATGACGCATCATCCAGTTCAAGTAGTGCCATCTGGGCCGGGCATGCCGGAGTATTTGATTCTGCAAGTTCTTACTATTGCGATTAATCAAGCAAACCATTCAGTTCGTATTACAACACCCTACTTTGTACCGAGTGCCGACTTATTAGAAACACTCAAAATGACGGCACAACGTGGTGTCAGCGTAGAATTAATCATTCCACATAACAACGATTCATTAATGGTTAAATGGGCTTCTCGCGCCTTCTATACCGAACTGCTTGAAGCCGGAGTGAAGATATATGAGTTTTACGGCGGGCTTCTTCACACCAAATCGGTAGTGATTGATGAAGAGTTTTGCTTAATCGGAACGGTCAATATCGACATGCGCAGCCTATGGCTTAACTTCGAAGTAACGCTAGCCGTTGATGATGTGCACTTCACCAAGCAACTGTTTGATTTGCAGCAATCCTATATTGAATCATCTCATCCAGTGGAATTGGAGCAATGGGAGGAGAGAAACCTACGCAACCGCTTCTTCGAAAGGTTGTTTTACTTATTCAACCCGCTGCTTTAATTCCATCAATGCGTCCACCGCGGCTCATCACTCGCCGACTATCGGATTTTAAACCTTTCACGATAAACGACGTGGAAGGTTAAAAAGCAAAAGAAAAGCGCAAAAACTCCCGCTCTCCTCTTGCTTTGAAGGCTATTGGCATGTTTTAAATAGGACATAACCGATTGATAAGGAATTCACAGCATGTCCGAGAACAAAACCACTAAACTGATCACTGCAGGTCGTGATAAGAAGTGGACTAATGGTGTCGTTAACCCACCAGTACAACGCGCTTCAACTGTCGTGTTCAACACAGTAGAAGAGAAACGCAAAGCGACCATCAACCGCGCTAACAAGACACTTTTCTACGGACGCCGTGGCACCACGACTCATTTCGCATTTCAAGATGCAATGGTTGAAGTTGAAGGTGGTGTAGGTTGCGCACTTTACCCTTGTGGTACGGCAGCCATCTCTAATGCCATCCTCTCTTTTGTTGAAACAGGTGACCATATTCTGATGGTCGATACCTGTTACGAACCCACTCGTGATTTCTGTGACACCATAATGAAAAAGATGGGTGTAGAGACCACTTACTACGAGCCAACGATCGGTGAAGGTATCCAAGACCTTATTAAGCCAAATACTAAGGTTCTATTTACTGAGTCTCCGGGTTCAGTCACCATGGAAGTTCAAGACATCCCAACACTCGCACGTATTGCCCATGAACATGACATCATTGTAATGCTCGATAACACGTGGGCGGCTGGTGTTAACTTCTCACCGTTCGATTTTGGCGTCGACATCTCAATTCAAGCGGCGACTAAATACATTGTTGGTCACTCTGATGTGATGCTAGGAACGGCAGTAGCCAACGAAAAATGTTGGGATCAACTGAGAGAGCAGAGTTACTTGATGGGACAGTGCGTATCTCCAGATGACGCTTATCTTGCTCTTCGCGGTATTCGCACTCTTGACGTTCGACTTCGCCAACATGCTGAAAGCAGCCTAAAAGTAGCAAAGTGGTTAGAAACACGCCCTGAGGTTGACCATGTTCGTCACCCTGCCCTTGAGTCTTGTCCCGGTCATGAATTCTTCAAACGAGACTTCACTGGCGGTAATGGTTTGTTCTCTTTCGTTCTTAAGAACTCAAACACAAAAGCAACGACTGCTCTGCTTGATGGTATGACGCACTTTAGTATGGGTTACTCATGGGGTGGATTTGAAAGTTTGATTCTAGCGAACGAACCGAGCAGCTTTAATAGCTTGAGAACGGTAGCGAACCCTAACTTCGAAGGAACCTTGATACGCGTTCATATCGGCTTAGAAGACGTCGATGACCTGATTGCGGATCTAGAAGCTGGACTAGATCGTTACAACGCTCTGGTTTAAGTAAAACAATAAACAAGTTTCCACAAAAAGGCAGGGACAACCTGCCTTTTTTAGTTCGGTAAGCTCTTGGTGAAGAAGTTATATGACTACTTCTGAACCTTAAAACATACCCAATTAAAAATTTCGAAACGATTTTTATTAAATAAATAGAGTGAGTCATCGGTGACAACAACTGAGTAATCAATATTCAGCCCCTTATACGAGCTATACTCTCGATTAATAACAGGATCATCAGTTTCAGTTGTCGGCGAATAATCAATGATAGAGATAGACAACTCGCCATCTTCTAACGAATAACGACCTGAGGAGTGGTGCTCCAATTTACTCACCTGACCATCCTTCTCTTCAATCTTCACCGCCTCTGCAATCATAAACGTATTGTCTGATTGGAAGGTAAAAGTCATACGTTCATACAACGATTGATAAGGTTGAAATGCCTGCGTCATAAAGCCCGTTTTGATGGTTTTACAGTGCCAACGAGTGCCCGCTAATACGTTTCTATCAATCATGAAACTTGCAGCTGTGAGTGCTAATACCAATAGCAAACCAATTATTCGCAAAAGTAACTCCTTTGAGCCATGTAATTCACAAACGAATCAAAAGATGACTCAACTTCAAAAATAGATGACAAGTAATTAAGAGCTTCGCCATCCTTTCTCTCAATCAGCATATACAAAGCATCATTTTCAGGTTGGTTGACAGATGGATAAATGCGAACAAAAACATCAACATTACAGTGGCTAGGTATAACTTGTATCAGTCTCTCAGTGATCGCAGGCAACGAGTAGGCTTCATTGCGAACAATATGGAAAAAGTAGTGATTAGTTTCATCTACGAAGCTGTCGTGATACTCATTTTTATCAACAAAGTATGGCAATGGCTGATAGTAAGCCTGAAATATATTAAACAAAGAGATCAACACACAGGTAAAGGCTAAAAAGTAGCCCACGCAGGCTAAATGGCGACGTACAAAAGGCTTAAAGCTAGGTGGTACCGCGTTGACTGAACCACTCGGGCTAACTGTGGACAATGGCATTTCCATGTCGCCTTCAACGCTTTGTGTTACTGATACAGGCATAACATGAGCCTGCTCATCTTGCGGCTTTTTCTCAGGTGACTCGCCTGAGGTTTGTGTTTGATTTGTCGTTATTGATGATGGGTTAAGTTCGGCTTGCGATAATCCTATCGTTTGAGGAGACTCTGATACTAAATCCGCCTCAGGGACTGTCGCTTTAGGCTCTGTATTTTGAGCTTGAGATGATTCCTCTATCTCCAGAGAATACCCCATTTTACTGACGGTACGAATCGTGGCGCAACCACAAGTCACTCTGTTCAGTGTTTTTCTAAGCTTAGATATCACGTTGGTCAACGCTTGCTCAGAGACAATCACATCCCCCCAACATCTATCAAAGATCAGGCCTCGCTCAATGCATTCGCCTGTATTTTCAAGCAAGAATAGGAACACTTTACCTTCTAGCGGCGCGATAGTTTCTACGTGGCCATCCTCACGCATAAACTGCCTAAGCAAGGGATCATAGTTAGCATCACATATTTGGTAGTTTTGTTGATTCACTATCGTTGTCTACATTTGAATTTGGTCGCATATAATATTGAAAAGTTTATAAATGACCAGTGAATTTTTCAATTTACACACAATTATTTCGCGTCGAGAAATAACACCTTTATTTATGTGGGCAACCTTCTAAATGGTCATTAACCATACCTGTCGCTTGCATTAACGCGTAACAGATTGTTTCCCCAACAAACTTAAAGCCTCTCTTTTTCAAAAACTTACTCATCGCTTTGGATTGCTCGGTAGAAGCTGGAACTTGAGTCATCTCAATCCAGTGGTTTTCGATCACCTTGTTATCGACAAATTGCCATAAGGCGTTTGAAAGAGAACCAAACTCTTTCTGCAGTTCAAGCGTTGCTCGAGCGTTGTTATACACAGAGGCAATCTTGCCTTTATGCTTAACCACATCAAAGTTCTCTATGACGTGTGGCACATTGTCTTCATTCAATTCGGCTAACTTGTTTAGATCGTAATTATCAAAGGCAGCACGATAGCCTTCGCGCTTTTTAAGGATCGTAATCCAACTCAGGCCCGCCTGAGCGCCTTCTAAAGTAATGAACTCAAACAGAACTTGGTCATCATAAACAGGCACGCCCCACTCTGCGTCGTGGTACTCCCTTTCCAGTTCGTGCTTCAGTGCCCATGCACACGTTCTACCTTCAGTGTTTGTTTCCATGTTATTGCTACCTATTTTAAATCACTCAGAAATGATAATGCCCCTAAACAGGGGCATTAATTCAAAGACTCACTCGTCTTACGAGACTTCAATTTTATGGAATAGACGATACAGCACAGGTACCACGATTAGCGTCAGTACGGTGGCGAAGCCCAAACCAAACATGATGGTTACCGCCATTGGCTTGAAGAAGATATCCGGTAACAATGGAATCATACCTAGAATTGTCGTAATCGCTGCCATACATACAGGACGTACACGACTCAATGCCGCATCAACAACCGCTATATATGGGTCTTTACCTGACTTCATCTCAATCTCAATTTGATCAAGCAGTACGATACCGTTCTTCAGAAGCATTCCAGACAAACTCAAGAAGCCCAGAAGCGCCATAAAACCGAACGGTGTATTCAAGGCTAGCAAGCCTGTCGTTACCCCTATCAAGGCGAGTGGTACCGTTAACCAAACAATCAGGGGCTCTTTCACCGAATTAAACAAGAACACCGTGATTAAGAACATGAACAAGTAGCCTAACGGCATAGTTGTGAACAGTGACGCTTGAGCGTCAGCTGACGACTCGTATTCACCACCCCATTCCAATGAATAACCCGGTGGCATCTCAATCGCTTCTATTTGTGGCTGTAAGCGTTTCTGTAAAGTTGATGCTGTCTCTTCACCCAGTAGGTCAGGATCCGCCATTACCGTCAGCATACGCTTACGGTTCTTACGGATGATCAGTGGATCTTCCCATTCCAATTCGTAGCCTAGTGTTACTTGTTGTAGTGGGATGTATTCACTTAATGCCGGGCTCCAAATCTTCATACCTTCGATGTTGCGAATATCAATTCGCTCATCTTCAGGTAAACGAGCCACAATAGGCATCAGCGTAGTACCATCACGATACACACCAATCGACTTACCAGAGAAAGACATCGCTAGGAAATCATCAACGTCAGATTTGGTAATACCATAACGACGCGCTTGGCTTTCGTTGAACTGAGGTTCCAGTACCTTAGTTCTTTCACGCCAATCGTGACGAACGTTAAACGACCCATTGTCAGCACGCATGATGTCCATAACTTGAGCTGCGATTGAACGTAAAACCGTTGGATCAGAACCCACAATTCGCGCTTCAATTTTAGCACCGCCACCAGGACCTAATTCGATCTGCTTAAGTTTGTAATTAATTTCAGGAAACTGGCCGTTTACATGCTCACGAAAGCGCAACATCAAACCTTCAAGTACTTCATAACTCTTCACACGAACCGTTATCTCACCGTATGCGCTATAACTTTTCTCTGGCGCATAAGTCAGCATGAAACGTTGTAGGCCTTTACCTGCCGTTGTCGTGATGTGCTCAACTTCGTCCTGCTCTGCTAACCAACCTTCAAGCACTTTAAGCTTAGTGTTGGTCGCACGAATATCGGTACCTTCCGGCATCCAAACATCCACTTGGAACATTGGCGTAGTCGAAGATGGGAAGAAGGCTTGTTTTACAAAACCAAAGCCGTAAACACTCGCACCCAAACCAATAATCAGAACGAACATCGTGAGCCACGCACGCTTCATACAGAACTCAAGGAAGTTTTTATAGATAACAAAAACCATCCCGTTGTATGGGTCTTTACCTTCACTATCTGGATCGACTTTCTGACCTTTGAAGAATATATCGGCAAAGAACGGCGTGAGTGAGATGGCCGTAAACCAACTCAGCATCAAAGAAATAAGTAGAACTGTAAACAAGGTGCCACAGTATTCGCCCGTCGAGTCTTCAGATAAACCAATAGGCGCAAACGCGGTGACCGCAATAACCGTTGCACCAAGCAGTGGCCATTTAGTCTGGGTAACGATATCCGTGGCGGCCTGCATCCGGGTTCGCCCCTTCTGAGTGCCGATCAATATCCCTTCCACCACCACAATGGCATTATCCACCAGCATCCCCAGCGCGATAACCAACGCGCCCAATGAAATACGTTGAAGATCGATTTTGAAGTACTGCATGAAAATGAAGGTACCGAAAACGGTCAATAGCAGTATCAAACCAATCAACAAACCCGATCGTAATCCCATGAAGAACAGCAACACTACGATTACGATCGCAACCGCTTGTCCTAAACTCACTACAAATCCACTAACTGACTTATCGACTTCTTTGGGTTGGTTATAAACCTCAGATATGTCAATACCTACGGGCTGTTGGTATTTCAGCTCGGCGAGCCTTCGATCAAAGGCTTCACCCACTGCGACCACGTTCACGCCTTGTGCAAAAGAAACACCAAGGTTAAGTGCGAGCTTCCCGTTATAGCCAATGATGTTAGTAGGCACTTCAACATAACCACGAGTTACATTCGCCACATCTTTTAGATAGATAAGCCCTTGAGCGCCACCTTCCGTAAGAATCAAATCACCGAGCTGTTCAACATTCTGGAACTCTCCTGTTGGATGGATTCGAATGTACTCGTCACCAATCCTTACAGCACCTGCACTTGAAACAATATTTTGAGTGGATAAAAGGTTAAATACAGTATTTGGAGACAAACCCAGAGAGCTGATCCGTTTCATCGATATCTCAATGAACACTTGCTCTTGCTGTTGGCCGGATACCGAGACTTTACTGACCCCATCAACAAGTTCTAGCTCTCGCCTTAGGTAATCAATGTAATCAAGTAACTCTTTGTAACTGTAACCGTCCCCCGTTACGGCAAGCAAAATGCCGTAAACATCACCAAAATCGTCTATGACTTGAGGGTCATTTACCCCGGGTGGAAGTTGACCTTTCAAATCATTCACTTTACGTCGAAGTTCATCCCAAATTTGTGGAAGATCATCAGGGCCGTAATTATTCTTCATCGTTACCGTAACCTGAGACAGGCCACGACTAGAGATAGAGTTAACTTCATCAACATAGGTAAGCTGTTGAATCGCTTTCTCTAATGGGTAAGTCACTTCCTCTTCCACTTGCTGAGGCGTCGCTCCCGGATAAGAGGTCACTACCATGGCATCTTTGATGGTAAAGGCTGGATCTTCTAAACGGCCCAAACCAAAGAATGCAGACACACCACCAATAAGAAAGATCAGTGATAGCATCCAGCTAATGACCTTATTTCGTATAAAATAAGCCGCCACTCCAGTGATTTGGTCATCACCCTGTTGATCGTCACTTTGGGGCTTGTTATTGACTTCACTCATTGTTCGTCTCCTGAGACAATACTTCCACTGTCATCCCATCTCGCAATCGCGATACGCCTGCAACAACGACATGCTGCCCCATTTCTAATCCTTTGATTATCTGCAATGTTTTCTGATTCGCTTTGCCTAATACGACTTGCTGTTTAGATACTGTATTGTCGTCATTAAGAATCCACACGTAAGAGTTTTGACGAGTTAACTCATCCCCATCGGCATTGAACACAGCCTCAATAGGAATAAGTACGCCGGCTTTTAATTTCAACCCGATATCACGCCCATTTGACGTGACCTCAACGGCCATACCGTCAAGAATCAAATCATCTTCTGGCATAGGCAAAGCAAGCGTGACGGTAAATGTACCTGTGTTTGGATCGGGTTCAGTCGTAAACTCTTTTATCCCCGCACTGTATTCATTCCCACTTGGAACTCTAACTACTGCCTCAATATTCGAGATAGTCGCTTCATTTGGTTGATTTACATAGATTTGGTCAGGCAATTGGATAACAACTTCAACATCCTCAACACTGTGAATATTCACAATCTGTTGGCCAACCTGAATATTTTCGTATTGGTCAACACTGACACGAGAGATAATTCCATCAACCGGTGCGCGAAGCTTAGTAAATGACAAACGCAGTTTTGCCAATTCTAACTCGGCATAAGCGATTTGACGCTGAGCGGCAATCTCATCGAATTGAGACTTAGCCAATAACCCCTTTTTGACCAACGGACTTGAACGTCTGTATTGGCTGTTAATCACTGTGTATCTAGCTTGAGCGTTATCAACGTCCAACTGATAATCTGTTGGATCTAACTCGGCAAGAACATCACCCTTTTTAACTTGTTCACCTTCTTTGACATCAAGTTTAAAAATCTCACCAGCGACACGGAAACTTAGGTGCGCTTTCTCAGCAGCATTAGCCACTGCTGGAAAATAGAGTTTATCGTTAAAGTCTAAGACGGAGATTTCAATGGCTTTAACAAGAGGAAGCTTTTCGACTTCAGTGACACCTTTGTCTTTGCAGGCTGTCAACATCGCCAAACATGATAGGCCGATGGCTTTTGATACTGTCTTCATGTTAGAGCCCCCTTTCCTTGATCCACTCACGAACCTTGACGCCGGTTTCTAATCCATTAACGCCCGAGGTCACAACGCGATCTCCGTCGTTAAGACCCGAAATAATATGACGTTTTTCATCAATGACTATCGCGACTTCTTCGACGATACCATCGTTGTTAACGCGCCATACTGAGACATCATCTCCATTGGTCATCATTGCTGAGGTTGGAATTTTTGTCGCCGCTGCTTGTGAAGAAACAAGGTTAACCGTGCCAGACATACCCGGCAGGATGCCTATATCAGTCGGTCTCTCCATTACCATAGTGACCTTGTATGAACCGGTTTTAGGATCGGCTTCGGTATCGACTTCTTGAAAGGTGAGGACATAAGAATGTTCAGGGAAGGCATCGAATACCATAGTTGCGTCTGTCTCAAACCCTGCAGAAAAGCGTGCAATTAATTGATCAGGCAATAAGAAGACAACTTTGAGGATCTGATTCGTTTGGATATTCATTACACCTTGCTTAGCCGTGATGTATTCGTGGTTTTCAGCAGGAATAATAGAAATAGTACCCTCATAAGGCGCAACAAGTGTGGTGTAGCGAAGATTAGCTTTTGCTTGATTTAAAACCGCTCTCGCAGAGTTATGATTTGCTTTCGCTTGGTCAAAATCTTGCTCAGAAACCACTCTATCCTTACGTAGCTTGATGGAACGTTGGTATTGCACATCGGCAAGTTTGAAGTTAGCTCTTGCCTGCTTTTCTAGCAACTGATACTCATCAGGATTAAGCGTTGCCAATGCATCACCTTTGGAGACCTGTTGCCCCGCAGTGACATCGATCGTTTTTAGTAAACCGGGGACTCGAAATGCCAATACGGCTTTATCGCCCGCTTCAGTAGTCGCAGGAAAATTTCGTTCGAAGGCATTGTTACCGACCGAGACGGTGAAGAGTTTGGCTGGTCGTGATTCGGGTTCTGGAACCGGAGGGAGCTCCTTACCACACCCAGATAACCCGGATAAGGTCACCAATAGGACTAGGGAGGCTTTGTACATTGCGATCATCCATATCTATAAATATTTTATTAACATAGATTAATCACATGTAACTTACCAGTTATCGTAAGATTTATTTAGACAAAATTATTAAAAAAAATAACGGCTTGGGATAAATTTTCCTAAACCGTTATCTAATCTTTTTAAGGCTTAACCACTACATGTTCTTAAATGCACGGTCGACTTTAAAAGTGTCCGAAGTCACATAAGCTTCCATATTGCGTACACTGGTCTCTAACGTCTGGAAATCACCCTCTAAAGTGCCCAACAAAGACTCTGCTGTTTGCCCTTTTTCCCAGGGTTTTTGCTTGAGTGTGTGCTCTTGTTTGGCTTTCATCTGATCGACATATTGAGGTGGTTGTTTTTCAAGCATAAATGTCAAAGCTAAATACGCTAATAACACCAAAAAGCTACCACCTAGCAGTGCGGCTGAGATCACTAAGATACGAACCAACCAAACTTCAAGACCAAAATAGTTCGCTAATCCGGCACACACACCAGACAATTTACCGTTAATCGGATCGCGATACAGTTCTCTACTCATAGTTTCGCCTCCAGTTAGGTGACTCCGCATCCAGTATTTTTTCTAACGTTTTCACTCGGTCTTGCATCGACTCAGCTTGCTCAGAAAGCTTATGCAGACGCTGAAGATCCGTTTCTGAAAGACCATTGCTGGATTTCTTCTTGCTGCGGTAGTGTAAGAATAACCATAGCGGTGCCACGAAGATCAAAAAGACAATCAGTGGACCTGCAATTAGAAATGTTGACATAGACAACTCCTAAAATTATTTATCGCGATTTTCAACTTGTTGCTTCAGTTTCGCCAGCTCTTTTTCAATCTCGTCTTGAGCTTGTAGCTCTGCAAACTCTTGGTCTAAAGATTTTGCGTTACCGGTTTTTGCGTAAACGTCAGCTTCAGCTTGTAATTCATCCACTTTACGTGAGAATTGCTCAAACTTCGCCATTGCTTCGTTGGTTTTGCTTGAATGCAGATGTTTTTGAACATCGCGACGATTGCTTGCTGCATTATTACGAATCATTAGTGCTTGCTGTTTTGTACGAGTCTCGGCGATTTTGGTTTCAAGCTTACCGATCTCACTGGTTAGTTTTTCGATGGTTTCATGAACCAAGGTTTGCTCGGTATGAAGACTCTTGATGATATCTTCAAGTTTTTGCTTTTCGATTAGTGCCGCTCTAGCCAGATCTTCACGTTGTTTAGTCAGGGCTAATGTCGCTTTATTCTGCCAATCTAGAATCTGAGCTTCGATAGCTTCAACTTTACGTGCTAGCTCTTTCTTGTCTGCAATGGCTTTTGCTGAGTTAGTACGAACCTCAACCAGCGTGTCTTCCATTTCTTGAATAATGAGGCGAATCATCTTTTCAGGATCTTCAGCCTTATCTAATAGTGCACTGATGTTTGAATTTACAATGTCTGCAAAGCGAGAAAAAATACCCATAAGAAACTCCTTAATTGCAATAATGGCAAATAGGTTTTAAATCGTTTTCGATTTCTCAATCCACTTGCTCAAAAATCTACGTCTGTTGTTAAACCTACCATAAGTAATCCAAGTAGCGTGCCAACTTTTAAGCCATTGTTTATCAAATACTTACAATAAAATGTTGATTAATCCGAACCATGCTATGATGAATTTAGCCAAGTGTTGGTATTTTTCACCACTACAACTTTGTGATTAATGCTATTTACATCAAGTGATGTAAATAAAGCTCTCTATATCATGCCCATTGGAAATCAGACCATACAAGGACCCATTTATGCAGCAGAATCTCATTGGTGAATCCCCTAGTTTTCTCTCTGTTTTGGATAAAGTGTCTCAACTCGCACCAATCGAAAGACCGATTCTGATCATCGGGGAGCGTGGTACAGGTAAAGAGTTAATCGCCCAAAGGCTGCATTACCTTTCAAGGCGCTGGGACCAGCCATTGATCTCACTGAACTGCTCAACCCTTAGCGAAGGGTTGATTGATTCAGAGTTGTTTGGTCATGAATCAGGTTCTTTTACCGGTTCAAAAGGTCGTCATCAAGGTCGTTTTGAAAGGGCTGAAGGTGGAACTCTGTTCTTAGACGAACTAGCGACCCCCCCCCTTGCCGTTCAAGAGAAGCTATTGCGTGTTATTGAATACGGGCAATATGAGCGTGTCGGCGGACAAAAGGCGCTGAGTGCCAATGTAAGACTGGTGTGTGCGACCAATGCTGACTTACCAGACATGGCGTTAAAAGGCGAATTCAGACCCGATTTATTAGATAGACTGGCGTTTGATGTCATTACTATCCCACCTCTTCGCGAACGAAAAGAAGACATCACGCTGCTAGCAGAATACTACGCCATTAAGATGTGTCGAGAATTAGAATTGGAGCTGTTTGTCGGTTTTGCTCCATCTGCTGTTGAGGCACTATTGGATTATTCTTGGCCGGGAAATGTGAGAGAACTCAAAAACGTCGTTGAACGAGCTATCTACCAGCACGGTAAAGATCCATATCCTATTGAATCTTTGGTGTTTAACCCCTTTAAACCAACATGGCAAATAGATCAAGATTCCACGCACGAAACTGGCAATGATCTGTCCAACAGCCATACTCCATTAGAGCACTCATTTTCTTTGCCGCTTGATTACAAAGCATGGCAAGAACAGCAAGACATTAAATTACTCAATCAAGCACTAAAACAGAGCAAGTATAACCAGAAGCAAGCAGCAGAATTACTTGGGTTAACCTATAACCAATTACGTGGAATGGTGAGGAAATACGCGATTGTAGGGCAAGCTAACGATAAATAGCTGTCCACACTTGATTATTATTTGGAGCCGAATAAATAAAATGTTAAATTGTCGGGATCTTGAGGCTCCTCTAACGCCTCGTTTCGAAAAGTATTTCTTTTTATGAAAGCACTAATAAGACTATCACTTAGCATCTGCACGCTTGGCTTTTTAGCTGGATGTGGTGAAAGTGTCACTCACGAGCAAATCCGTGAAAAAGGCTTCATTTATTGCGGCCAAGGTAATCCTAGTACCTTCAATCCACAATTGGTTGATAGTGGCATTACCTCAGAATCGCTGAGCCCTCAAATTTTCGATACCCTGCTCACTCTTGATCCTATGACTTACCGACCAAAACAGAACTTGGCAACAAGCTGGTCTGTCGATAAATCAGGTACAGAGTACACTTTCAAGCTGCGCCCAAATGTTGCGTTTCAAACCACAGATTGGTTTGCCCCAACCCGCACCATGAATGCACAGGATGTGGTCTTTAGTTTTGAACGAATTATTGATAGTTCAAACCCATTCCATTATGTGGGTGGCGGTTTATATCCATGGTTCGCTGGCATCGACTTTCAAAACCTGATTGTTGAAATCACAGCGGTGGATGACCTAACGGTGAAGTTCCAGTTAAGTCGCCCAGATAATTCATTTCTTAACAATATCGCCACCAGTTATGCGGTTATCCACTCCAAAGAGTATGCCAACAAGCTGATTACCACAGATGAAAAAAATGAAATAGACTCCAAGCCCGTAGGCACAGGCCCTTTCTACTTGGATGAATATCAAATTAATGATCTTGTACGCTTGAAAAAGAACAAGCATTACTGGAAGGGTGAAGTACAAATGGACCAAGTCGTATTTGATACTTCACAACGCGGTACAGGCACACTTGCCAAGCTTCTCCGCAGTGAGTGTGACGTGTTGAACTCACCAATTTCTAGCCAGATCCCTATTATTCAAGCTCATGAAGAATTGAAGATTTCTGCCACACCTGCCGTAAATGTCTCTTTCATCGCGCTAAACACAGAACACCCTGCATTGCGTGACGCACGAGTACGTAAAGCATTGAACTTGGCTATTAACCGTCAGAACATTCTTGATTCTGTGTACTACGGTACAGGTACAAAAGCCTACACGTTACTTCCCCCTACTTCTTGGGCTTATCAAAAAGACAGCGTTCAAGTTCGCTATGATCGAAACTACGCACTCGCACTTCTTAGAGAGGCCGGTGTAGAACCAGGGTTAGAGCTTTCAATGTGGGTGCCACTAGAGCCACGCGCATACAATCCAAGTCCAAGAAAAACGGCAGAACTGATCCAAGCAAACTTGGCTGATATTGGTATTGAATTGAAACTCTATACCGACGACCGATTTGACCGAACACAGCTGTCTTCAATTTCCTCAACAGATTTGTTACTCACAGGTTGGATTGGCAGTACGGGCGACCCAGACAACTTCTTACGTCCACTTCTATCATGTAGTTCGGAACGCGCGGGATTAAACGTCTCTATGTGGTGCAACTCAGACTTTGATTTCCTTCTCGACTTGGCATTAGAGATTAATCAACAAAGGCATCGCGTGAACTTGTATCGACAAGCCCAAAACATTCTTAATGAAGAAGTTCCTGTGATACCTCTCGCTCATGGCGTGCAATTCCGTGTGCACGATCGTTCGCTAACAGGTTTTAAACGCAGTCCTTTTAATGCTCAACCTTTTGATCAAGTCAGAAGGGAGGTGAACTGATGTTTTGGTATACATTAAGACGTGTAAACTTATTCATTATTACACTTGGAATTCTGACTTTAGTGGGCTTTGCTCTACTTCGATTAGACCAAACCTCACCTTGGGCAATTCAAGATTTTTGGCCAGGCTGGCTTAGCTACGTCACCGAATTATCGACGCTGAATTTCGGCCTGAGCAAACACGGTGTTCCTATCATCGAAGAGCTTGTCGTGGTATTCCCTGCGACGTTAGAATTGTGCTTCTTTGCTTTTTTACTCGCACTGTTTATCGGCATCCCTTTCGGCACAATAGCCGGTATGAGACAAGGAAAATTTGTTGATACCACCATATCGTTTACTTCAATGGCAGGCTACTCAGCACCTATTTTTTGGGTCGCATTGCTAATGATCATGGTGTTCTCACTGCACTTCGAGATGTTCCCTGTTGGGGGGCGATACGATCTACTTTACGAAATTGAACACGTGACTGGCTTTGCAATGATTGATGCCTTCTTTGCCGAAGGTAACTATCGAGCACACGCCCTGCAGAGCGTAATAGACCATATGGCGTTACCTTGTCTTGTTTTGGCGCTCGCTCCAACAACCCAGGTTATCCGACTAATGAGAGCGTCAGTGGCTGAAGTAATGGCTCAAAACTACATCCGTGCCGCACGAATCAAAGGTCTTTCAACAAGAGAGATCGTCACTCAACACGTATTAAGAAATGCAATACCACCGATTATTCCTAAGGTCGGCGTTCAACTCTCCAGTATGTTAACGCTCGCTATCATCACCGAGTCTATCTTTAACTGGCCAGGCATTGGCCGCTGGTTACTGGATGCATTATCCAATCAAGATTACGTGTCAATTCAAGCTGGTGTAATTGTGGTAGCAACCTTGGTTTTGACCGCGAATATACTGTCCGATCTACTGGGCGCGATGGTCAATCCTCTGGTAAGGAAGGAATGGTATGCTAACAAATAACGTCTACCAAGAAGAACAGATTCCAACCCAATTCGAGCGTTTCTGGCGCAGCTTCCGTGGCAATAATCTCGCAATGTTTGGACTATGGTGTTTGGTCTTGATCATTCTGATCACCATCACTTCACCATGGCTAGCACCGCATGATGCTCAAGAGCAGACGGGGCACCTACTAACACCTCCTTCTTGGGATCCTGCTGGAACAGTTGAGTATTTTCTAGGTACTGATGATTTAGGGCGAGATATTCTATCCCGTCTGATTATTGGCTCTCAGCTGACATTTGGTGCCGCAGTGGTGATTACCTTTATCGCAGCAGTCATCGGTTGTCTGATTGGCGTACTTGCAGGTATGACTCGTGGGTTGCTATCAAGCACGCTAAACCACCTGCTTGACACGGTAATGTCTATTCCGTCGCTGCTACTCGCGATTATCTTCGTGGCATTTCTTGGCTTTGGCGAGTTTAATATCTTGCTAGCCCTATGTTTGGCATTGATTCCACGCTTTATTCGTTCGGTATACATTGCCGTGCATGCAGAAGTAGAAAAAGACTATATTTTGGCTTCTCGCCTTGATGGTGCGAATGACTTCTACCTGCTATGGAATTCAATCCTTCCTAATATTCTTACTGTAGTGGCACTTGAAATTACACTGGCATTGTCAGTCGCCATTCTTGATATCACGGCCTTGGGTTTCTTAGGGCTTGGCGCTCAAGCACCCAGTACCGAATGGGGCTCAATTTTGGGTGATTCTGTAGAGCTGATTTACCTTGCGCCATGGACAGTAACTCTACCCGGCTTAGCCATTATGTTTACAGTGATCGTGATTAACCTTGTCGGTGAAGGTGTTCGCCAAGCGCTAAATGCAGGAATCGAATAATGCCGTTACTTGATATTCGACATCTAACCATCGAGATTGAGACTCCTCAAGGGATGGTTAAAGCAGTAGATCGAATGAGTATTACCCTCAATGAGGGAGAAATTCGTGGCTTAGTAGGTGAATCAGGCTCTGGTAAGAGCTTGGTTGCAAAAGCTATCGTTGGTGTTTGTAAAGAAAACTGGAAAGTGTCTGCCGACCGAATGCGCCTTGGCAATATCGACCTGCTACAGCTGACGCCCAAAGAACGACGCCGTGTGATCGCTCGCGATATCGCGATGATCTTCCAAGAACCATCGACGTGTCTTGATCCGTCTGAAAAAGTGGGACGCCAGCTGATAGAGGCGATTCCTTCGCGTTCATTTGAAGGTCGATGGTGGCAACGGTTTAAGTGGCGAAAAAAGCAAGCAATAGCATTACTGCATAAAGTGGGGATCAAAAATCACTCTCACCTAATGGACAGTTATTCTTATGAGTTGACCGATGGTGAGTGTCAAAAAGTCATGATCGCCATGGCGATCGCTGCCAAGCCAAAAGTGCTAATCGCCGATGAGCCAACCAACGATTTAGACCCGATTACGCAGTCTCAAATATTGCGCTTATTGAGCCGAATGAATCAACTTCATAACACGACAATTCTCCTCATTGGGCACGATTTAACGACCATCACTCAATGGGCGACACGAATAACCGTGATGTACTGCGGTCAGTCCGTTGAGTCTGCAGATACGACAAAACTGTTGGATGTACCAAAGCATCCTTACACCGTTGCACTGCTAAAAGCGATGCCCGATTTTAACGACTGGATTCCCCATAAAGAAAAACTGCAATCTTTACCAGGGTCAATTCCGCCGCTGCAGCACCTTCCGATTGGTTGTCGACTTGGACCACGTTGTCCATACGCGCAAAGGCAGTGTGTCGAGATCCCGCATACTAAGCGTATAAAGACCCACAAATTTAACTGTCATTTCCCTCTGAATATGGAGAAGAAAAAGAAATCATGAGTGCATTATTAGAGGTCAGTGATTTATCTAAAGACTTTACGACTCGCTCTGGTCTTTTCCGTAAAAAGATTCATCAGGCAGTGAAGCCAGTCAGCTTTTCCCTTGAAGCGGGACAGACTATTGGTTTTATCGGTCAGAATGGGTCGGGGAAATCGACATTAGCAAGAATGCTAGCGGGTATGGTGGAACCAACAGCAGGTGAGATCCGAGTGAACGGTGAAAAGCTAGAGCACAAAGACTACTCAACTCGCTGTAAACTGATTCGAATGATCTTCCAAGATCCGAACACCTCGCTAAACCCACGCATCCAGATTGGTCGAATCCTTGAAGGACCATTGAAGCGAAATACCAACATGCCAACAGAAGCCCGCATGCGCCGCGTAAAGGACACATTATTACGTGTTGGGCTTCTACCAGAACATGCTTACTTCTATCCTCAAATGCTTGCTGCAGGCCAGAAGCAGAGGGTTTGTTTGGCTCGCGCATTGATACTTCAGCCTTCCATCATTGTTGCTGATGAAGCGTTGAATGGTTTGGATATGGCGATGCGTTCGCAAATCATCAATCTGTTCCTAGAACTTCAAGAAGAGATGGGCGTATCGTTCGTTTATGTTTCCCAACACATCGGCATTGTTAAACACATCACAGATAAGATCATCGTCATGCACGAAGGCAATGTGGTTGAAAGTGGCGAAACACATGAAGTACTGACTAACCCAACTCACCAAATCACACAAAGGTTAGTTGAGAGCCACTTCTATAAAGCACCAAGCCATTAATCGGTGATCGCGCTATATTCCGCAAAGGGGAAAGATATGTTACCAAGAGCTTCAATGCTTTCCCTCTTGTTGGCGCTGCTGTCCTTTAATGCAGCAAGCACACCACTCACATGGCTAGATAGAACCTTCGTCGAAACTGCCTTTTATCACGTCGCACTTCAACACGAATATTCACAAGGCGACAAGCTACTCGCTAAATGGAAACAGCCTATCAAGGTATGGGTTGATCATCGAGTGGGTGATAAAGACCTGCATCAGGAGCTCACGGAACTTCATCTCCAACACTTGTCCGAAGTGACCCAGCACCCCATAACAATCGTTAAAAATAAGTCTGAAGCGAATGTAAAATGGATATACACGAGGCAGAGTCAGTGGATAGCTGAAGCCAAAACTGTACTCAAACTGAAATCGACACAGCATCTAAACAGCGCTATCTGTACTGCAGGTTATCGAACTAATTCCAAAGGGGAGATTGTATATGCAGGAATTGTGATCCCAGTAGATCAAGCGAGAGCAAGAGGAAAGCTGGTCGCATGTATTGTTGAAGAGATCACACAGGTTCTAGGCCTGCCGAATGATTCAGATAAAGCCTACCCTTCTATTTTCAATGATCACACGCCAGAAGACTTGTTATCCCCCTTAGATGTAGTGCTGCTAAAGCTACTGTATGAACCTCAATTGAAAGTGGGAATGACAAAAGAACAGGCAAAACCAGTTGTGCGAAAAATACTGAAAAGATACAGCAAAACAGGTGTACTTCAGCAAGCTTCAGAAGCCGCTCAACAAGCACCCTTGTATCAATTAATTGGGTATTGACGAAAATACGTTGGAAAGTAGCTTAGAAGGGAAGAATAGAACAACAGCGTTGCCCGAGGTAAGACAACGCTGGCTTACAATTTGACGAGAGAATTAGCGCTTAGCGGCCTGCTTTTTCAATTCGAAGTCAAACTCATCCGGGAACAAGATAACACCTTCTTCCTGTTCGTTCGGGAACACAACAACTGCAAGCTCGTCGTCTTCTAGACCGTTAGTCCAACGGCTATGCCATTTGTTTAGTGAAATAGACTCAGCTTTACACTCAGACCAATCACCCGTCGCCCAAGACTCCGCAAACTCTTGATTTGGCCATACAGGAACACAGTCTTCATCTTCTGTGTTCAGCATTACACAACCGTGTTCATCGGTTAAGATCCATACTTCACGGTTCGCTACGATTTCTTTCACACAGTACTTCAGGCGTTGCTCACCCGTATACTTATTGATTTCAGCGATTTTTTTATCGTCTAGCTGTGTAGTCATCTCAATTTCCTACTTTAGTCAGTAACTATGTTCTTAAAGCTATTTTATGCCGAGTGTTTTTAACTTCAAACACTATCGATGAAGAAGAAAGCCTACTTCAAAGAAAAACGCCTGCTAAATTAGCAGGCGTTTATAATTAAGCGACTTGGTTAAACAAGCTCGCCTTGAAGCCAAGGCCAACCTTGCTTCTTACGGCTCAATGTATTTTCCATCATCAATACACCGTCTTTCTCGAATTTAACCAGCTTATCAGCCCACTCACCTTTGTATAGAAGACGAGTTTGCGCAGTAGTGATGTCTGTTAGCATTACTGCCGCGAACGCTAGACCATCTTTCTCACAACGCGCTTCAAGATCAGCTTCTAGAGCTTCGATCATGCCGTCTACTTGCTCAAGAGTCGCAAGCTCAACTTGACCAACGACAACATCACGACCGTTGAATGGGTAGCCTTTAAGGTCTTTTTCTACTAACTGTGCAGCAGATAGGCCTTCGATGTTTGTCTTAGCAATTAGAAGCGCTTTGATAAATGCATCAACGTCTGTTACGCCAGCGATTTCAGCAAGCTCAGCAACCGCGTCTTTGTCTTTTTGAGTACATGTTGGAGAAGCAAAACCAACTGTGTCTGAAAGAATTGCAGACATCATCAGTTTAGCGATTTGTTGAGAGATAGCGTGACCTTCAATCTTAAACATGTTGAAAAGTACTGTATTTGTACAGCCAACAGGCCAGATCCAAGCTTCCATAGGGTTAACTGTCATCACGTCACCTAGACGGTGGTGATCGACAATACCTACGATCTCAGCATCAGCTACATCGTCTGGTGCTTGTGCAAGATCTGAGTAGTCTACTAGCCAGATTTTCTCACCAGCAACAGAAGTACGAAGTTCTGGCTTTTCAGCACCAGCGACTTCTAGAATGTGTTGAGTTTCGCGGTTGATCTCGCCTTGGCGAATTGGTGTCGCTTCCTCGCCACGAGCTTTAAGAAGCTCAGTTGCAACTAACGCACTACAAATACTGTCACTATCAGGGTTTTTGTGACCAACAACTAAAATCATGTTTCTTCCTATTACACTAACAATTATGACTCTACCTTTAGAGTCTCTCTTTATTAGGCATACTTTACCTCATTTTTTTAGATTGGTCATGTTTCGTGGGTTTGGCCAATGGTAACAAAAGATAAAAAAACAACGAATGCAATTGATAATTATTATCATTCGTATATGCTTATCTTAATACACAAATTTTGAGTGACACTTATGGATCGACTAATCTCTTTTTTGCCAAGCAGCAGCGCTGCGAAAACAACTCAGTTTTCACTGTCTTTTAAGCGCCTGCTTTTACCTATTTCACTTGCGGCGTTAGTTGCAGCTCCTGCTACGCGAGAATTGACGGTCACTACCTTGTCTGACGCCTTCTGGGCAGTGTCATGTTACGTTGCGCTAACCCTAGCGATTTACCACTGGTTAAGTCTATATATCAACAAAGATAACGTCTTCAATAAGCTCGTCCATCAATCTCGTTCAAACCAAGTTGTATTCGCCGCGCTAATGGGCGCATTGCCAGGCTGTGGGGGAGCGATTGTGGTCACCACACAATTTATTTCAGGCAAACTCGGATTTGGTGCGGTTGTGGCTGTACTCGTCTCAACCATGGGTGACGCGGCCTTCCTGTTAATTGCTAGCGAACCCAAAACAGGTTTAGCCATGATGGCGATGGGTGTAATCGTGGGTACCGCCTCAGGACGAATCATAAACTTGTTTCACGCAGACGACTTTTTACGCCCGAAACAGGCAGAGAGAAATGAAGCGGAAAACAGCTGTACCTCACAACCTCAAGATCAAAGCCCTGTCTCTAAAAAAGCGATAAACCTTCAGGGTTACCTATGGTCTGTGCTTATTATTCCGGGAGCCGCTGTTGCCCTGCTTGGCTCTTTTCAAATCGATGTAAACCAGTTGCTGACACTGCCTGAGATGTCTATGGAATGGACGGGAACGATTTTACTGATCAGCTCGATGTTTTTGTGGGGGCTTACTCGTGAAATTGAGGATTACAAATCGGCCGTAAGTGAAGATGAAAAATGTATAGGTTCTCACCCACTACAAAAAACCGCTCAAGATACAAACTTTGTCACTGCATGGGTGGTGGTCGCTTTTCTTTTCTTCGAGTTTGGCTCTGTGCTTGCAAATGTCGATTTTGCGACGCTATTCTCAAGCTGGGGTATGATGCTCCCCCTGGCGGGTGTGTTGATGGGTTTACTGCCGGGATGTGGTCCGCAATTGTTGGTCACTAGCCTTTACCTTTCAGGTGCACTGCCACTTTCAGCTCAGGTCGGTAACGCAATTTCAAATGATGGTGATGCTTTATTCCCTGCTATCGCAATGGCACCGAAAGCGGCTCTTGTGGCCACATTATATTCAGGCATACCCGCATTAATCTGTGCATACGGTTATTGGTTTATGTTCGAAATTTAACTCAAGCTGATTCAATTCCATAGGTCTCTATTAGGTCGATACTTTGTATCGGCCTTTTTGTTTCCGTCTGCCTAAGTCCTTACAACAGATTCTTTTTACACTCCCTTCCTGCTCCATTGTTCATAGTTCATAGTTCATAGTTCATAGTTCTACAGCCTATCCAAACGGCACGTCGTTATAGCCCGTCTCAAAAACGCCCCCTGTTGGCGCTATGACAATACTTAATTACAAATCCCACACACAGGTTAGAAAAACAAAAAGCCCCTGTAAGAGTGCTTACAGGGGCTTTAATTCAAGCTTTAATCTTGGTTCTTAAGTACAAGACTTAAGAAACTTCGATTGGACCACCGAATGAAGTTACTGGAGGCAGTTTGCCTTGGAACTTCTCGAAGTTAACCAAACATGTGTTTGCTGACGTTGCTTGAGCAAGTTCAGACGTACCGATGTCTTGAGTTAGTGTGTTTGGATCGCCGTATGCATCTAGCGCCCCCACTTTCTCGTTGATCGGGCCGTACCAAGCGCCTTCTTCGATACGAACAACACCAGGTGCGTAGCTATCCATTAGAACAGCACCTGCTAGTAGTTGACCACGGTCATTGAACACACGTACTACGTCGCCATCTTTGATGCCTTTCTTCTTAGCATCGATTGGGTTGATGTAGATTGGCTCACGGCCTTGTACCGCGTAAGTCGCACGCCACTCTTCAGATTCACACATCTGAGAGTGAAGACGCTTGTCTGGGTGACAAGATTGTAGCCAGTACGGGTGTTTGTCAGAGCCTGGGCCACCATGTGAACGTTCAGATTTCTCGAACCACATTGGGTGTTCTTGACAGTGCTCGTAACCCATGTTGCCAACAGTACGGCTTGTGATTTCGATGAAACCAGAAGGCGTGCCTAGTGCGTTGATCTCTGGATCTTCACGGAATGAAGCGTGACGAGTCCATGGCTTACCTTTACCGAAGTCTAGGAAACCTTTCTCCCAGAACTCAGCAAACTCAGGCATTTCAATCGTGCCTTCATTCGAAGCGCGGCAATCGTCATATAGAGATTTAACCCACTGCATTTCGTCCATACCACGCGTGTAATCGTCGTAGCGACCCCAACGCTTAGTCAGGCTAGACATGATCTCGAAGTCAGTCTTAGACTGGAACAGAGGATCCACTAGCTTGTGCATTGCGATCAAACCACGACCAGAGTACGCACCGTAACCATCTATATCGTTACGTTCCCACTGAGTACAAGCTGGAAGAACAATATCAGAGTGACGACAAGTTGCAGTCCAAGCGAAATCAACAGCCACTACAGTTTGTAGGCTCTTGAATGCTTTACGCATCTTGTTGCGATCTTGGTGGTGGTGCCACGGATTGTTACCACTGAATACCATCATTTTGATATCAGGTAGTGTTACCGTTGAACCGTTCGCTTTGATCTTCTTACCTGGCTCTAGCAGGCTATCTACCCAACGAGCAACAGGGATTACGCGGCTGTAACCGTTGTAATCAGTGTTAGTGTGCTTAGGCGATTGACCCTGGTCGATGTTCAGCGGGAAAGAACCCGGAGCAGCGAAGCCAGTTGAAGATACACCGATACCTGAGTAGTGGTGACCGTAAGAGATACCGCCGCCAGGTAGACCAATTTGGCCAACCATTGCTGCGATAACTGCACACATCCAGTAAGGCTGTTCACCGTGCTCTTGACGTTGGATACTCCAACCCACAAGAATCTGTGTACGACCGTTAACCAGCATCTTAGCGAATTCACGGATAGAGTCCGCGCTTGCACCACAGATTTCTGCAGCCCATTCTGGTGTCTTCTCAACTTTATCTTTCGTTTCACCTTGAACGTACTTGATGAAGTCTTCAAAACCTAGACAGTAAGTTTCGATGAACTTCTTGTCGTATAGATCTTCGTTGTAAAGAACGTGAGCAACACCAAGCATGAACGCCACATCAGTTTGTGGGTTGATGTACATTTGCTCGTTTTCTAGGTAACGGCCTGTTTTGTTTTTAACAGGGTCAACAGAAACAACGTTGATCTCTTTCTTAGCAACTTTTTCTTTCAGCTGTTCTAGGTATGCGAACGACTCGTGCGTCTCACATGTCCAACCTACTTGCAGGTTTTTAACTGGATCGTTACCCCAAAGAACAATGTTGTCACTGTTTTCTAGGATAAGTTCCCAAGATGTACCTTGCGCGTAAACTTCAGTCGAACCTAGCACGTAAGGCATGATCGTTTGACCAGCACCTGTTGAGTAGTCACCGATTTTCTTCACAGAGTAACCGTGAAGTGCCATTGCACGTTGCATGTGGTTAGTACAGCTGTGGAACTGACCAGTTTGTCTCCAACCAGTTTGACCGGTGTGAAGCGCCCATGGACCGTAATCTTTCTGTACGCGCTCTAGTTCACGGTAAACAAGGTCTAGTGCCTCATCCCAAGTCACACGAATAAAGCGGTTGTTACCACGCGTATCTGCGCTGTATTTATGCTTCTTCAACCAATCTAGGCGAACCATTGGGTAACGCACACGTGATGGGCTGTAGATAATACCTTTAATACCTTTCAACATCTCAGTTGGGTGTTGATCGATTTCTAGAGGTTTAATTTCTTGTACTTTACCCGCATAAACACGAGCTCGGAATGCACCCCAGTGAGAACCAGAGACTTTCCACGCGCCGTCTGTTTCTGCAGCAGACGCTGATGCCGACGCCAATAAGCTTGGACCGATAACCGATGCCGCACTTGTAGTAGCGACACCTTTCAGAAAACTTCTTCTTGTAATTGCCATTGTATTACTCCAATTGACGTCTTATTAGTGATGGCCTTCAGAAAAATCTGATGAGTGCTTCTGTAGATACTTAAGAACAAGTGCTTCTGTATCTGTATCGAAGTTAACGAACGCAATCATACCATCTAGCATGCCTACCCAACCGTTAGCGCTGAAGTGAGCTTCATCTGGCTGTGAGTGACACGTTGAACAGTTAGATTGGTACGCTTGACCAGCTGCGTTCCAGATTGGAGCGAAGTTATCAACCATAGACTCTTTCTTCATCCAAAGTGCTAGGTTAACTTCTTCCCAAGGAAGACCAGTTAGCTCATCTTCTTTCTTCTCACCAACAGTGATTACGTCACTTTGAGATACTTCTTTCGTCAAGATTGCAGTCGAGATGTTCATACCGAAGTCTTCTTGGATTACACGTCCGAAGCCTTTCGCTTTACGCCAACCGTCGATTTGAATCTTAATCATGTCGCCTTTTTCGTCGATCACTGCAACTTTACTTGCAGGGCTTAATAGACCCGCTTCAACTGTTGCTGTCTCATCCGTATACATTGGTAGGTGACGAATAGAGATTACGTCTGAACCATTTGCGTAAGATGTGCTGCTTGCTACATTTTCTAGCTCGCCAACAATACCGCTTGCTGATGCCATATCTAATGGAAGGTTGTGAGCAATACCTTTGTGACAGTCAACACAGCTTTGATCACGCTCTGCCGCGTTTTTCATCTGGATACGCGCTGTTGGGCGCATGTTTTCGAAATCCATTGAATCGTAGTTGTGGCAGTTTTTACACTCTAGAGATTTGTTCGAAGAGAAACGATCCCATTCATGTTTAGCCAATTCGATACGACGAGCTTCGAATTTCTCAGGTGTATCTAGGTCACCAAATACTTGAGCGAATACTTCTTTAGATGCTTGCATCTTACGAGCGATTTTTGCTGTCCATTCATGTGGAACGTGACAGTCAGGACAAGTCGCGCGTACACCAGAAGTGTTTTTCCAGTGAACCGTTTCTTGTAGTTCTACGTATACGTTGTCACGCATGGTGTGACAGCTTACACAGAACTCTTCTGTATTTGTGTGCTCTAGAGCTGTGTTAAAACCGCCCCAGAAAATAACACCGGCGATAAAGCCACCCATAGTTAGTACACCAAGACTGATGTGTACCGCAGGGCGAGTCATTGTGCGCCATAATTTAACTAAAAATGATTTCATGTTTAGCTCTCTTAAATATTGATTTTAAAAAATGTTGTTACTAGAGGGCATTACATGCCGCCGTGAGCACCTGGAGGTCCGAATACAAACACTTGCAGTGCCCAAACTAGGAAGCCGTAGCCGCCTACAAAAGCCACACTTAATATTGGAAAGAGAACCACCGCGATGAAGAGGAAAGACTTCCACTCCAACGAGCGTTTTTCGCCAGTTTCAATTTTATTAACATCACTCATACATTTTGCCTATTTTGTATTTAGTAATTTCGAGTAACCCATTCTATGGGGCTAAAGTTCTTAAGTATCTAACAACAAATTTTAGACCATACTCAAAGTAGGGTTCAATCAAATCTCCTGTTATAACCCTTGCTAATCAATACTTTTTTGAGCTCATCCAAAGTTGTTTTTAGTTAAACAAAGTTATTAAAAAGTATTAACAAATGTGAAGAATTAAGTATATTTCACAAATGTTAAATTCCAACACTCACGCAACCTTATTGTAACGTTTTACCTACTAAGTAGTAGCTAAAAATGCCTTAAACAACCAATATTTTGTACTTTGGTTGTTAAATAATTGAGCACTTTTTGAATCGACGGGTTTGAAGCTGAAATGCATCATTTGGCACTTTCAGATATGATGGGGACCTACTTAAAAGGAAGCTCTATGCAAGACGTTATTGATATATCTTGGTGGCAGTTGTTGCTCTTCGGTTCACTTCTCTTTCTGCCCATTGCCATCAACCACAAGCTGAAACTCGGCCTTGGAAAAGAAGCCTCTATTAGCATCATTCGCATGGTTATTCAGCTGTTTCTTGTGGGTCTTTACCTAGGGCGTGTTGATCTTTCGTGAGTGTTTTTTGAACAGCATGGTAAAGAGTTAT
>NZ_JBFSPI010000059.1:0-33303 GCF_041464685.1 Vibrio sp. 10N.237.312.B06 | reverse complement strand
CAACAGCTGACGCTGTTGGCTTAGTAGAAAAACTGTCAACGTATTTTAGGACGAGGCAAAGCTTATAGCTATAAAAACTAACTAGAAATTAAGCTTCAACTTTATTCATGTGTACATCCATTTGCGGGAATGGAATTTCGATACCTTCGTTATCCAAGCCTTCTTTGATAGCTTGCATAAGGTCGAAATAAACATTCCAGTAGTCAGCAGTGCTAACCCATGGACGAACAACAAAATTAACTGAAGAATCAGCTAGCGTGTGAACACCTACTTGAACACCTGGATCTTTCAATACGCGCTCATCAGATTCACAGATCTTAGTCAGTAGCGCTTTTGTCTTCTGAAGATCAGCGTTGTAAGAAACACCAATCATTAGATCAATACGGCGCGTCGCATGACGAGAATAGTTAGTGATTGGGCTACCGATAACGCTTCCGTTAGGTACTACAACCATTTTGTTGTCTGGTGTTGTTAAAACAGTTTGGAAGATCTGAATTGAATCAACTGAACCCGCTACACCACCAATTTCCACGTAGTCACCAGACTTGAATGGACGGAATGCAACGATAAGTACACCCGCTGCAAAGTTAGATAGTGAGCCTTGCAGCGCAAGACCAACGGCTAAACCAGCCGCACCAATAACAGCAACTACAGATGCAGTTTGAACGCCTAAACGACCAAGTGCAGCGATAAGAACAATAACAAACAATAAGTAACGAACTAAACCGTGGATAAATTCCACAACAGCTCGGTCCATCTTCTTCTTCTCAAGAACCTTAGATACGCTATTCGCGACTGCTTTAACAATCAAGTTACCAATAAATAGAATTATCAGTGCAGAGATAATGTTTACACCGTATTGGATAAATAGATCTGAATTATTTGTTAACCACTGCTCGGCCTGAGATAAACCATCCACAATTGGAGTCTCAAGCGCTGTCGAACTATCAGCCATAATGTGCATCCTCTATATAATATGCTATGAGCTAAACTGTCTTAAGCCAAACTTACTTTTACAATAATAAACAGTTTAACTCCTGTTAAGTCACTGTGTTAAAAGTAAATTAAAGCCAAGTCCTTTTTATAAACTGAACCAGGTCCAGTTTTTCGGCACGATATCCTATCTTTGACCGATTGCAAAGTCATATTTATGTAAGCTTTTGAATTAATAAAACTTACCAATAAACGCAAATACCGATAACTAAAAGACTACGAAATTTATTCACCGTAGGCTAGGTTTTTCACATATTTAATACAAGTTTTTATCAGACATAAAAAAACCCGCTCAATGAGCGGGTTTTTAAAACTTAAAGAGTACTTAATTCAAAGAATTATAGTACGTCTACAGCGTTAAGGTCAGCGAATGCTTTCTCAAGACGAGTAACCATTGAAGACTGAGCAGCACGTAGCCATACGCGTGGATCGTAGTACTTCTTGTTTGGCGCAGCTTCGCCAGTTGGGTTACCGATTTGACCTTGTAGGAAATCGAAGTTATCAGCAGAGTACTGACGGATCCCATCCCAAGTTGCCCACTGTGTATCAGTATCGATGTTCATTTTGATAACACCGTAGCCGATAGACTCTTGGATTTCTGCTTCAGAAGAACCAGAACCACCGTGGAATACGAAGTTTAGAGCGTTAGGTGCAATACCGAACTTCTCTGCACAGTATGCTTGAGAGTCACGTAGGATAGTTGGAGTAAGTACAACGTTACCAGCTTGGTAAACACCGTGTACGTTACCGAAAGATGCAGCGATAGTGAAACGTGGGCTAACAGCCATTAGCTTCTCGTATGCGTATGCTACGTCTTCTGGAGAAGTGTAAAGCTCAGATGCGTCCATATCAGAGTTATCAACGCCGTCTTCTTCACCACCAGTACAACCAAGTTCGATCTCGATTGTCATGTCCATTTTAGCCATGCGAGCTAGGTAAGTAGCACATGTTTCGATGTTCTCTTCTAGAGACTCTTCAGAAAGGTCTAGCATGTGAGAAGAGAATAGAGGCTTACCAGTTTGTGCGAAGAACTCTTCACCAGCGTCTAGTAGACCGTCGATCCATGGTAGAAGTTTCTTAGCAGCGTGGTCAGTATGCAGGATAACTGGAACACCGTAAGACTCAGCGACAGCGTGTACGTATTTTGCACCAGCTACAGCACCAAGAACTTGTGCGCCTTGACCTTCAAGTTTAACGCCTTTACCTGCGAAGAATGCAGCGCCGCCGTTAGAGAACTGAACAACAACTGGAGACTTAACTTTAGCAGCCGCTTCTAGTACTGCGTTAATAGAGTCAGTACCAACAACGTTTACAGCAGGAAGAGCAAATTTGTTTTCTTTTGCTACTTCAAATACTTTCTGTACGTCATCGCCAGAAATTACACCAGGTTTTACAAAATCGAAGATCTTAGACATGGAAATAGTCCTATTTATTCTATTCGTTTTAAGATAAAAAACTTAAGTTTAAAAATTTGCAATCGTTTGCTCACAACTTCCGCTATTCTAGCAAATAAGTGTGATATGCAGCAAACGTTAAAAGGCGAGATTCGTATCTCGTCTTTCTAAATCAATTACGCTTTAGCACGCTCTTCAAGCATTGCTACTGCAGGAAGTACTTTACCTTCAACAAACTCAAGGAAAGCACCGCCACCAGTAGAGATGTAAGAAACATCTGCTTTGATACCGAACTTGTCGATAGCCGCTAGCGTGTCACCACCGCCTGCTACTGAGAAACCTTCAGAGTCAGCGATTGCTTTAGAGATACCAGCAGTACCCGCTTCGAAGTTTTTGAATTCGAATACGCCTACAGGGCCGTTCCAAAGAATAGTTTTCGCGTTGCCGATGATTTCAGCTAGAGCTGCAGTTGAATCAGGGCCAAGGTCGAAGATCATGTCGTCGTCTTGAACTGCAGAAACGTGCTTAATTTCAGCTTCTGCGTTTTCGTCGAATGCTTTAGCACATGCAACGTCAGTCGCTACAGGGATAGCACACTCTTTCATTAGTTTCTGAGCCGTTTCAACTAGGTCAGCTTCGTATAGAGACTTACCTACGTTGTGGCCTTCAGCAGCGATGAACGTGTTCGCGATACCACCACCAACAACAAGTTGGTCAGCGATTTTAGAAAGAGATTCTAGAACGGTTAGTTTAGTAGAAACTTTAGAACCACCAACGATAGCCACTAGTGGGCGAGCTGGGTTGTCCATTGCTTTACCAAGCGCTTCAAGCTCAGCAGCTAGAAGAGGACCAGCACATGCTACAGGAGCGTAAGTACCAACGCCGTGTGTAGACGCTTGAGCACGGTGAGCTGTACCGAATGCATCCATTACGAAGATGTCACATAGTGCAGCGTATTGCTTAGAAAGAGCTTCTTCGTTCTTCTTCTCGCCTTTGTTAAAGCGAACGTTTTCAAGAACAGTTAGTTCACCAGCGTTTAGCTCAAGACCATTTACGTAATCTTTCGCTAGTTTAACGTCACAGTCTAGTGCGTCGTTTAGGTAGTTAACTACAGGAGCTAGAGAGAACTCTTCGTTGTACTCGCCTTCAGTAGGACGACCAAGGTGAGAAGTAACCATAACTTTTGCGCCAGCTTCTAGGCAAAGTTTGATAGTTGGTAGAGATGCTAGGATACGTGCATCTGAAGTTACTTTACCGTCTTTTACTGGTACGTTTAGGTCAGCACGGATGAATACGCGTTTACCTGCAAGTTCCAGGTCAGTCATCTTGATCACAGACATGATTTGTCCTCTCAAATTTAAATAAAAATAAAGTTTTGGAAACTCAGCAACCCTGCTAAGCCTATAAATTATTCAACTGGTAATGCTTTAACTGCTAATAATATGTGGACACTTAGTATTTATTTCAAGCTAAAAAATAAATAATCCACACATTTGCTTCTAGGTCTTACTTCTTGCCTTCTGAAGTTTGCATTGCAAGAACCGTATCCAGCATTCGGTTCGCAAAGCCCCATTCATTGTCACACCACACCAGCATTTTCACTAAGGTGCCATTACTCACTCGAGTTTGTGAACCATCAACGATTGCGCTATGGGGATCGTGATTAAAGTCGATGGAAACGAGCGGCGCTTCAGTATAGTCAACTATATTGTGTAATGTACACTGGGAAGCATTAACAATGGTTTGATTTACGTCATTAACTTTCACATTTGTATTAATTGTGACACTTAAATCCATCGCAGTGACGTTTACCGTCGGCACACGCACAGATATCGCTTCGAACTTGTTAGAAAATTTCGGGAAGATTCTTTCAATACCTTTATGCAATTTAGTGTCGACAGGAATGATAGATTGGCTTGCTGCTCGAGTACGACGCAAGTCGCTATGGTATGCATCAATAACTTGCTGATCATTCATTGAAGAGTGAATGGTCGTAATGGTACCTGACTCAATACCAAAGGCATCATCAAGTACTTTAATGATAGGGACAATACAGTTAGTGGTGCATGAACCATTGGAAACGATTCGGTGATCAGCTTCGATGGTATCGTGATTCACACCATAGATAATGGTGTTATCAAGGTCGTTAGCACCAGGGTGTGAAAACAGTACCTTTTTAGCTCCAGCAGCGATGTGCGCTAGGCCATCATCTCGGCAACCGTAAACACCGGTACAATCGAGAACAATATCGACTTCAAGATCACGCCAAGGCAACAGTTCAATATCAGCCAGATGCAAGATACGAATGGTATCAAACTCGCCTTTATCTTCAGCACCAATGCCATGATGAACATAAATGTGCTCTTGATCATTAGAGATTTTCTTGCCGAAGCGGCCGTGACTGGTGTCGTACTGCAATAGGTGAGCCATAGCGTCAGGTTGAGCAAGCTCATTGACCGCTACTACTTTGATTTGTTGGCTTTTGCCACTTTCATAGACAGCGCGCAATACATTGCGCCCTATTCGTCCAAATCCATTTATCGCGACTTTTAGCATAGTTCCGTACATCTAACCAAAATTTCGTGCAACAGATGATAACTGAATCCTACTCAAAGCGCATTAGTTGAATACTAAAGCTGTCATAACTTCAAAACTTTAAAACTTTAAATATAAATAGACGCCACCAACCATAACGTTGATAGCGTTACTATTTATGTATAAGAGACAACAAGCTTGTTGCCATCAGCGTTATCGGAAGTAGCCCGTGCTTTTAACTTGGGTTAGTTGATAGTGCACTTGGTGACTCACCAGTTCTTTCACTCATAAGATCAGCCACAAATTGAGCTCTTGAGCCCAAAATAATTTGCAGGCCACTTGAACCTACTTTTATGACCCCCATAGCACCTAGGTCTTTGATTCCTTGCTCATTCACATGAGCCTGATCTTTAATCTGTAAACGCAATCTCGTAATACATGCTCCTATCGAAGTAATGTTAGCGGCACCACCAATCAAGATTGTGATTTCACTAGCTAAATCTTCATTGTCCAAAGTGATCGCCTTACTTTGAGTATCCTCACGTCCTACTGTTTTCAAATTGAACTTTCGAATAGCAAAACGGAAAACCGTGTAATAAATAGCGGCCATAGTTAGCCCCCAAAGAATCACATTGATCCAGTTAGTTTTGAACCCATCCATCGCGGGAAGAACACCAAAAGACACGAAATCAATAATGCCGGCTGAGAAGGTTTTACCAATATGAACATCCAACGCATAAGTCACCGCGTAAGACACCCCTGCCATGATTGCAGAAAAAACATAAAGTAAAGGTGCGACAAAGATAAAAGCAAATTCAACGGGTTCTGTTATACCTGTAACAAACGAAGTAAGAGCAGCAGAGCCTAAAATACCTGCTGCAATTTTTTTATTTTTATCATTCGCTTCATGATACATAGCTAAACATGCAGCAGGGAAAGCAAACATGTAGATAGCAAAATTACCCGATAGGAATTTTCCTGCTTCTTGGTATTCACTGGTTGAGAACATTTTTACTCCATCTTCAAGCATTTTAAACCAAATGGTATGATCGCCATTTACAATGGTCCCCGCGGCAGTTGTGTACACACCGAAAGAAAACCAATAAGGGCTATAAAAAATATGATGGAGACCAACTGGAATTAAAGCGCGCTCCATAAATCCGTAGATGAAAGTTGATACGTACATGTTTCCGCCATTCGCCATATGCGATAGCGCATCAATACCTGATTGAATATATGACCAAATATGGGGTAAAACTAAACCAATTAGGAATGCAGAAAACGCAGTCACAATCGGTACAAAGCGTTTACCGGCAAAGAAACCAAGGAAATCAGGCAGCTTAGTATCATAGAAACGTTGATACATAACGGCTGCGAGGATACCTGCAATGAGTCCGCCAAAGACACCTGTTTGCAATGAAGGAATACCCATCACCATTGCATAACGGCCACCTCCCATCGCCATCTCAGGTGTAATGCCGAGCGCCACCCCCATTGTCGCATTCATCACGACCATGGCGACAATCGCGGCTAAAGCGGCAATCCCTGACTCCTTAGTCAAACCAACCGCGGCTCCTACCGCAAACAGTAAGGCTAAGTTATCAAATATAACGCCACCAGCACGCATCATTAGGGGGATGTCGAGCTTAGCACCGAAGGCAAGTAATAACCCCGCTGCGGGTAATATAGATATGGGCAACATCAATGCTTTACCAATTAAGGAAAGCTTAGATAAGCCGCTTTTAAAACTATCTAGCATAATAAAGTCCTTTAATATCGTTAGAATACCAACGAACTTTATCAAGCTAATTGAATCTCAAGGTTACAAATAGCAAGTAGTTTGTAACTCGTTTTTTACAATAGACCTAGGCTGGAAAATGTCGAAGGTACATAGTAATTTCTAGCTAGACATTTAAAGTCAAAAGAAGAACAAGAAGCTAACGAAACACCTCATTATTAATAGCATGTAGGTGTCCAATAAGTGTTTCCGCTGAAATGGAAGAGTCCATAAAGTAGCGATATAACTCGTTGGATACCGCATTCTGAAGAACAGGGTTAACAGCCATTGAATCGGTCAAGCTTGGCATAGCTGTACCTTCAGAACTCGCATGAATGTAATCTTGATAAGATTGCTGTTGGCATCGTGATAATTCATTCACAGGTATATTTGCTTGAGCAGGTATTGAACCTTTCTTTTTACTGAAGTCTAAAAGAAATTGGGGAGAAGATAACGAGGTCATTACCGATACCATATTATGATCTTCACCCGTTACTTTTGTAAAAAATGCCAAGCTATCAACATTGTAGATAAAACCTTTTTCCGTAGAAGGGAACGCTCGACATTCTATGTAATCTGGAATTTCACCTTCTGCACTAATAAACATCTCTCCCAGAGCCCAATCACCTGTAAATTGAAAGGCAAACTCCCCTTCAAGCAAAGATTTTGTCCCCTGATCCCAACTAATACTCGGTAAATCACTACCGACAATATTAGCCAGAGAGCGGAAGCGCTTAAGCGCCTCAAGTGTTTTATCGCTATTTAATGCGTCAGGGTCTAAATCCACAAATGCCTGTCGATAATAATTTGCCCCACCTACTCCGAATGCAATATTTTCAAAAACTTGCACAATTTGCCAAGAGTCTTCTCCCAAAGCCAAAGGATTAACCCCCTTACTTTTCAGCGTAGTTAATGCTAACAGTAACGAGTCCCACGTCTGAGGTGATGAAAGTTGATGCTGATTTAGTACCTTTTTATTTATCCACATCCAATTTAATCGATGGATATTCAAAGGTATGGCGACAAAGTTCCCGTCATATTGGTGAATGGCTTTAATATCAGGATACAGCGACTGATCCCACCTCTGCGATTCTGCGACTTCATTGACATCATTTAAAAAACCTAACGCCGCCCATGACTGAATAGCCGGACCTTCCATAAGAGCAATATCAGGGGAATACCCGGCAATAGCTCTGGCTTGAAGAATCGCTTTGGCAGGTGCACCACCACCGCCACTGATTGGTTCACTTTTTAATGTATAAGGCAGAGATTCAAATTGCTTCTCGATGACCGACCACGCTTTTTCTTCTCCAGCAGCCGTCCACCAATGCAGCATTTCAACAGAGGGGGAAGAAAACGCGGGGTTCGTCGATAACAAAAGACTTAACAGTAACCATTTTTTCATAGGGCATTCACCAAAATAATGTCCACCTCAAGCCCACCTTCTGGTGAATTAGATAACTGAACGTCCCCACCGTGTGCCCTTGCGATACTACGAGCAATTGCTAGTCCCAAACCTGAACCTTCAATGCCTGTATCATTGTCTCTAAAGTAAGGTTCAAAGACTTTTTCTAACATATCTTCTTTGATTCCTTTTCCTGCATCACGCAGCACGATTTGAATAGAATCAGAGTGAGAAAACATACTGATATCGACCGTATTTCCATATTTAACGCCATTATCAACTAAGTTGAATAAACAACGTTTGATTGCTAGTGGCTTGCCATAAAGCTCAATCCTTGGCAGATCTATCAGGCTTACGCATACTCCATTTTTATTATGAACAGCCGCGCATTGTTCAAGGATATCGTTAATATCAGTCCACTCTAACTCTTCGTGGATGTCATTCTCTCGCATATATTGCAAAGCCCCGTTCAACATCATATCGACTTCGTTCAATAGCTTTTCAAACCTTAACTTTGTTTGCTCATCATCCATCATTTCAGTTCGTAACTTTAAACAGGCTAATGGTGTTTTAATATCATGGGATATCGCATTAAAAAACATATCTCTATCCCGCAAATACGATTTGATTCGACGGTTCATTTTGTTGAAAGCATGAATAGCCGCTCTGGTTTCTGAGCTGCCTTCTTCTTTGATTTCTTCAATCTGCATTTGCGACCCCATAAGAGTGGCAGAGCGTGCTAAAGAACGAAAAGGACGAATTTCCTTCTGTAAGACAACATAAGAAACACCCATAAGCATGAAGGTAACAATAAGGAGAAATATGACTTGTCTGCTATCAATGAAATTATCGGTCAGACTATCAAAAGACAGCGGTAGAACGGTGGCTAAATAAAGCCATTCATTATCTGAAAACTCCACCTGAATAACAGCAATTGGGAGATCCAGTTTTCCTAATACTAAACTGTAGTCTTTCCACAATGCAGGAAGTTCATGAAGCTTTATACCAGAGTTAAACACCCGTAAATCTTCTCGCTTAGTCAAAGTGACATGCACTTTGCGGGAGTCTCTAAGTTGCTGATTCAGAAGTTCAGACGCTTGTACTTCCATCTGAGGAACCAATGAGTAATCAGATAAAGAAGTGATAGGAAGTTTATGGTTATTTATGGATATGAAAAACCTTGTTCCTCCTATATTTCGTAGCTGTTCCAACACCAAGTGACGGTAATTAATGGGTAAGCCAGAGAAGTAATTAATAGTATCTGCTGCAGCTGATGATATAGCTGTCATGGCGTGGCTAGCTGACTCTTTTTTTGATGCTGATGTTGCCGTAAACCATACCGCACCTGCCAGTATTTCAGCCATGAGAATAACCATGAACGTAGACAGGGTGATACGCGCAACCATTGACTGGTGTATGTTTTTTTTCAAAATTTAATACGATTGATATGTGAATCGATCACTAACATATAGCCGCGATGCCTTACCGTCATAATCGTGTTACGGTCATCGTCTCTTAATTGCTTCCTTAACCGGCTAATTTGTACATCAATGCCTCTTTCTAGTGGTTCCGCATCCCTCCCCCAAAGAGCTTGAGCAATATCATTTCGGCTTAATAATTGGTTGGGGGAATCCAACATGAGCGTAAGCAAGTTATAGTCAGCACTAGAAAGAGATACCACCTCTCCATCTTCATGTTTCAGTTGTCGTTTAAGAGTGTCAAAAGTCCAATCCATGAATTTCAGAGTCCGTTCACCTTGGCTATGGCTAAACGTGGAACGCCTCAATAAAGCTTTGATTCTGGCTAATAGCTCACGTGGGTTAAATGACTTAGTAATATAGTCATCAGCTCCAATTTCTAATCCTGCTATTCGATCAGCATCGTCGGTTACTGCGGTGAGCATAATAATGGGAACTTGAGATTGAAGACGTAGTTTCTGGCACAAGGTCAAACCATCATCTCCGGGTAGCATGATGTCTAAAATAATGAGATCTGGAGTGACAGTTTCAAGCTTCTTCCAAATCTCATTGCCTTCAAGAGCTGTGATAACCGTAAAGCTTGAACGTTCCAGATATTCACTAAGAGCATCAAGAATGTCCTGACTATCATCGACCACCAAGATTACTTTGTTTGTCATGCTAGACCTTTCATATGAAAACAACGCGCCAACATTCTCTTACTTCGTTATATCTTTCAAGAATATTAATAACGAAATGCGCTCAAACTCCGCAATGTAAGCTGTTCGTTACAAATGACTCTATGCACAGTTAACTCTATTGCTAAATACCTAAACAAGTACTGAGTGCAGGAGTAGGTAACATTTCCTCACTAAATCAATTAAGCGACATACCTCGACAAAATGAATTTATAAATCTAGCGAATGTAATAGCTATTATGCAATGATATCTAAATGAGTCTGACCTAATTCTACGGCTGTTTCTAACCTAGTTTTCTCAACCAAAGGAAAAGGTTATGTCTGGATTTCCAGCGACTCATTTTTGTAAAACGTGCAATAAAGAAACGCCACATAGTGAAGTTCTTGTTCGCCAAACAAGCAGCTATGATACCGACAAAACTTTGTTAGGAAGAATAAAGCTGTTTGCTAATTCAATTATCAATGGTGGTCATTACTACAACATGGATCGTTACGTTGAATGTAAGGTCTGTGGGACTAGAGAACTTGATAATTGGGGAAATGAATTCGAGTAACTCATGTTTCTGAAAGCCAAATAAAAAACCGAGCCAGTGGCTCGGTTTTTTTCTATTCGCGTTACAACGAATGCTTAAGCAAGAAGCTCTTTTGCAGTGTTTACTACGTTTTCAGTAGTGAAACCGAACATCTTGAATAGCTCGCCTGCTGGTGCAGATTCGCCGAACGTTGTCATGCCGATGATCTTGCCACCGAAACCAACGTATTTGTACCAGAAGTCAGCGATACCAGCTTCTACTGCGATACGCGCTGTAACGTCAGATGGCAGTACAGACTCACGGTACTCAGCGTCTTGCTTATCGAACGCGTCAGTTGCAGGCATAGATACTACGCGTACTTTCTTGCCTTCAGCTGTTAGTTCAGCAGCAGCGCTAACCGCTAGCTCAACTTCAGAACCCGTTGCGATAATGATTAGATCTGGCTTACTAGCACAATCTTTCAGAATGTAACCCCCCTTAGCGATGTTTGCTACTTGCTCAGTGTCACGGTCTTGCTGTGCAAGGTTTTGGCGAGAGAAGATAAGTGCAGAAGGACCATCTTTGCGTTCGATTGCTAGTTTCCAAGCAACAGCAGACTCAACTTGGTCACATGGGCGCCATGTGCTCATGTTTGGAGTCAGACGTAGAGAAGCAATCTGCTCAACAGGTTGGTGAGTAGGACCATCTTCGCCAAGACCGATAGAGTCATGCGTGTAAACTTGGATGTTCTGAACTTTCATCAGAGCAGCCATACGCATTGCGTTACGTGCGTATTCCATGAACATTAGGAACGTTGCGCCGTATGGTACGAAACCACCGTGCAGAGCGATACCGTTCATGATTGCAGTCATACCGAATTCACGTACACCGTAGTGGATGTAGTTACCTGAGAAGTCGTTCGCTTCAAGCGACTTAGAACCAGACCACATAGTCAGGTTAGAAGGCGCAAGGTCAGCAGAGCCGCCCATGAATTCAGGCAGCATAGCACCGAATGCTTCTAGAGCATTTTGAGATGCTTTACGTGATGCGATGTTTGCTGGGTTAGCTTGAAGATCAGCAATGATTGCGTTTGCTTTCTCTTCCCACTCAGCTGGAAGATCGCCATTAGTACGACGTTTGAATTCAGCTGCTAGCTCAGGGTGAGCCGCTGCGTATGCGTCAAACTTAGCATTCCACGCTGCTTCTTTCGCTGCGCCTGCTTCTTTCGCATTCCACTCAGCTGCGATATCAGCTGGAATTTCGAAAGGACCGTGTTCCCAACCAAGTGCCGCTTTAGTTGCTGTGATTTCATCAGCACCTAGTGGAGCACCGTGACAGTCGTGCGTACCCGCTTTATTTGGTGAACCAAAACCGATAATAGTCTTAGTACAGATAAGTGTTGGACGAGGATCCGCTTTAGCCGCTTCGATAGCCGCATTGATTGCGTCAGCATCGTGACCATCAACTGCTGGGATTACGTGCCAGCCGTAAGCTTCAAAACGCTTAGGTGTATCGTCAGAGAACCAACCTTCAACTTCGCCATCGATAGAGATGCCGTTGTCATCCCAGAAAGCAACCAGCTTACCAAGACCTAGCGTACCCGCTAGAGAACATGCTTCGTGAGAAATACCTTCCATCAAACAACCATCACCCATGAACGCATAAGTGAAGTGATCGACGATGTCGTGGCCTTCTTTGTTGAACTGTGCAGCCAATGATTTTTCAGCCATCGCCATACCAACAGCGTTGGTGATGCCTTGACCCAGAGGACCAGTCGTTGTCTCGATACCAGGAGCGTAACCGTACTCTGGGTGACCTGGAGTCTTAGAGTGCAGTTGACGGAAGTTTTTTAGGTCTTCAATTGAAAGCTCGTAACCTGCTAAGTGAAGCAGAGAGTAAATCAGCATAGAACCATGACCGTTAGACAGGATAAAACGGTCACGGTCAGCCCACTCTGGGTTTGATGGGTTATGGTTCAAGTGGCCACGCCAAAGAACTTCAGCGATGTCAGCCATACCCATAGGTGCGCCTGGGTGGCCTGAGTTTGCTTGTTGAACACCGTCCATGCTAAGTGCGCGGATTGCATTGGCTAGATCTTTACGAGAAGGCATGTCTGCTCCTGGATACATAAGCGATTTAAAAAAGAGATAGATGCTAAAGTTTTCATTTTTATTAGCGCGGGTATTCTCTCAAACGACTATAGCGACTGCAAACGTTTTACTGGCACTTTAACGGTCATTTTCCGCAATTTTCGATCATTTACACCACTTAACAATGGCTTCCCCCTACCAATACGCAAACGTTTAGTTATGACATATCCTAAAAAAGAGCTTGTAATTCGACCGTTGGAATTTAAAATAGCCGTCTAGATGTAGAAACACCTACAAAATATACTGTATTGAATGGCGGCGCTTCCTCGATTGCGACGGCATAAATTATTTGCATTTAACTATTTGCAACTAAAAACTAAACTAAAAGTGGAGCTCTCATGGCTAAGCACCTATTCACTTCTGAATCTGTTTCAGAAGGCCATCCAGATAAAATTGCAGACCAAATCTCAGATGCTGTTCTTGATGCCATCATTGAACAAGATCCAAAAGCACGTGTTGCTTGTGAGACTTACGTAAAAACCGGCATGGTTATGGTTGGCGGTGAAGTAACCACGTCTGCATGGGTTGATATCGAAGAAATCACTCGTGAAACAGTTCGTGAAATTGGTTACGTTCATTCTGATATGGGCTTTGACGCTGACTCTTGTGCAGTACTAAACACAATTGGTAAGCAGTCTCCAGACATCAACCAAGGTGTTGATAAAGCCGATCCTAAAGATCAAGGCGCAGGCGACCAAGGTATCATGTTTGGTTACGCGACTAACGAAACACCAATCCTAATGCCAGCTCCAATTACTTACTCTCACCTTCTTGTTAAGAAGCAAGCTGAAGTACGTAAGAGCGGCAAGCTTGACTTCCTTCGCCCAGATGCGAAATCTCAAGTAACGTTCCAATACGACCAAGGTAAGATCGTTGGTATCGACGCTGTTGTTCTTTCAACTCAACACTGTGATTCAGTAACAACACCTGACCTACGTGAAGCGGTAATGGAAGAGATCATCAAGCCAGTACTTCCTGCTGAGTGGATCAACAAAGACACTAACTTCTTCATCAACCCAACAGGCCGTTTCGTAATCGGTGGCCCAATGGGTGACTGTGGTCTAACAGGTCGTAAGATCATCGTTGATACCTACGGCGGCGCAGCTCGTCACGGTGGTGGTGCATTCTCTGGTAAAGATCCATCAAAAGTTGACCGTTCTGCAGCTTACGCAGCTCGTTACGTTGCGAAAAACATCGTTGCTGCTGGTATGGCTGACCGTTGTGAGATTCAACTGTCTTACGCTATCGGTGTTGCAGATCCAACATCTATCATGGTTGAAACGTTTGGTACTGAGAAAGTAGCGCACGAAATCATCATTGAAGCAGTTCGTCAAAACTTCGACCTACGTCCATACGGTCTTCAAGAGATGCTGAACCTTCTTCAACCTATCTACAAGCAGACTGCTGCATACGGCCACTTCGGTCGCGAAGAGTTCCCTTGGGAAGCAACTGACAAAGCAGCTATCCTTGCGGACTTCGCAGGCCTGTAAGCATTACGCAACACGCTTAGCTGAAACGTAATTTTAAAAGCCTCTGTTCTCAGAGGCTTTTTTCTTTCTATTCTTCTATTCTTCTATTCTTCTATTCTTCTATTCTTCTATTCTTCTATTCTTTCACTAATAAATCCTAACCCTTTCACGTAGCACAAGCGTTAACTTATAGATTATTTTGATAATAGTGGGGATTTTACGTGCTGAGATCAATGTTACGCAAACGTTTAAATTTTAATGTAATAGCACTTGTTAAAAACAAACCATTCTCAGTAACTCATGCTTCTTTGCCACAAACTTTCAGTTCAACAACAAAACACTCAACGACTGCACCCACTCGATCTGAAAATTAATCAAGGTGAGCGCTGGGTAGTCATTGGACGCAATGGTTCCGGAAAAACCACGTTATTAAAGGCACTGGTTAATTTACTTCCCTTCAAAGGCGAAGTCGTCATAAACCAATTGCCGCTAAGTAAGTTAACTTGCCAGCAAAGAGCCAAACAAATCAGTTACCTTCCACAACACAGTCAAGTGGATGGTCGTTTAACACTAAGAGAGTACATTCAACTAACCGCTTCCAATCAAGCCACTTCTAGCTTTTCACTTGACCAAATGAGCAAAGCACTAAAGATCGATACTTTCCTCGAACGAAGAATGGGACAGCTCTCAGGCGGCCAGAAGCAGCGAGCGCATATTGCACGATCTTTATGTCAGAACGCCGAGTTTCTGGTGTTAGATGAGCCTCTAAACCATCTAGATCCATGTGCTCAAGGGGAAGTTTTATCACTATTGAAAGAGCAAGAGAAAACACTGATTTGCTCACTGCATGATATTTCCCTTGCGGCCAAGTTCGCGACGCACATTGCGATTTTGGAACACGGCCAGGTAGTCGCGAAAGGAAAGGTAGAAGAACTACTGACTCACAATCAACTTAAGCCGATCTTTGAAGTCGATTTAATCAGCACGACCAATAAGCGCACACAGAAAACAAGCAAATTTTTCGACATTGAACTCGACCAAGGACAGGAGCTTTCATGAAAAAACTATCAGCATTAACTTTATTACTTACCGTGTCCACACAAGCCCAAATTACGGTAGAAAACTGCGACTCTACACTTACCTTAGATAAAGCGCCGAAAACCTTAATCACTCACGATATCAATATGTCTGAGATGGCATTTTCTCTCGGGCTTGAAGAGAATATGATCGGAGTGACCGGTATTAGCGGGTACTACAAAACGACCCCTGAATTTAATCGCCTCCAGGGCAGCATTCCGGAGCTCGCACCGAAATATCCTTCTTTAGAGGTGTTAGTTAATGCCAACCCTGATGTTTTCTTTGCAGGATGGAATTACGGTATGCGGTTGGGCGGCTCAGTCACGCCTGATTCTCTGAAAGAGTTTGGTATCAATACTCTGATTCTTAATGAGAGTTGCAGCCATATCCGTAAAGATAAGCAGCCAGCTAACATGGAACAGATGTTTGATGACGTGACACGCCTTGCGACTTTATTCGGTCAGCAAGACAGAGCTCAAACTCTTATATCCACTTGGAGAGAGCAATTAATATTGATTCAACAGCAAACCCAGAATCAAACCCCTCTTAAAGTCTTTCTGTATGATTCAGGGGAAGAGAAACCATTCACAGCAGGAAAGTACGCGACAGTGAGCGCCATGATAGAAGCGGCAGGTGGCGCCAATGTAATGAAAGATCTGGATATCAGCTGGGGAACCACATCATGGGAGTCAGTTGCGATGCATAACCCTGATGTCATTATTCTTCTCGATTATCAAAATGGGACAGGCGCTAAAGGCATGCAAGCCTTTTTGGAACAGCACCCAGCGATGAAGCTGACCACAGCGGTAAAGACCACCCAATATCTTCCTCTGCGTTATGAGGAAATTACTCCCGGGCCAGCAAACATAGCTGCAATTGAAAAATTGGCACAGCGCATCCAAGAAATCCATGACAAGTCTTAGTACTAACCTGAACCGAACCGCACTGAACACCTGCGTATTCAGTTCTGTTTTTGCCCTCTTAGCGATGTTTTCTCTGAGTTTAGGCAGCGTTCAGCTATCTTTTGCACAAGTCGCTACGATTTTTTCAGCGGCGATGAGTCAACAGATCGACTCTCCGATAGATCAAGTCGTACTGCACCTGCGCTTACCTAGAACAATCATCGCTATTATTTGCGGTGCTGGGTTAGGTATTGTTGGGGCGTTATTACAAACCGTGACAAAAAACGATCTTGCCGACCCTTTCATTTTTGGATTGTCATCCGGTGCCGCAACTGGAGCAGTCTTTGTGATTACAGTCATCGGCAGCGCTATCGGCATTTGGACACTTCCACTCGCCGCTTTTATCGGTGGAATAATCTCGGCTTCGGCAGTGCTATTTCTAGTCAGAAAAGTGGATGGGCAAGCGTCTTCTCAAATTGTTTTAGCCGGGCTGGCTATCTCATTCTTATTTACAGCTTTGACCAATTTTTTAGTCTTCCACGGCGATCAACGAGCAGCCCATTCGATCCTATTTTGGTCGCTAGGAGGCCTAGGAAACGCACGCTGGGACAATGTGCTAATTGTGCTTGCTGGACTTATCGCCTTGATAGTCCTAGGTATATTAAAACATCGCCAGTTAGATTGTTTACTTGCAGGAGACGACGTAGCACAAACCATGGGCGTAGACACAAAACGCCTGCAAAGCGGTGTCTTTATTGTCTGCGCTTTTGCAACTGCATGTTTTGTTTCTATCATCGGAGTTGTCGGATTTATTGGCTTGATGGTTCCTCATATCGCGAAGAAAATCATCGGCCCATTGCACAAAAAGTTACTCATCACTTCAGGGCTGATTGGGGCTTTGCTTATGCTATTAAGTGATATTTTGGCGAGAACCTTAGTTGCTCCTCAAGAACTGCCTCTTGGTGTTGTCACCACCGCGTTTGGCGCCCTATTCATTGTTTCCATTTTGATGGAGAAAAGTAATGAAAGCTGAACGCTTCACCATCATTGCGATTCGTCATGGCGAAACCGAATGGAATCGAATAGGCAAAGCACAGAATCAACTGGATAGCCCCCTGACAATGAAAGGCAAACGACAGATGCATAACGTCGGTCGTTATCTTGCAACTCAAAAATCATTGACCCTCAATGCTATTTACACCAGTCAATTAGGCCGTGCTATTTCCAGTGCTAAAACCATCGCACGCTACCTGAAAGTGCCCGTCATTTCTCAAATGGAGCTCAGTGAGTTCGATTCAGAACAGCAACGAAGAACAATGGCGATTCAGTGGATCCAACGAGTTTCTCGTCACCACAACAATGAGAACCCTATTTTGCTGCTCGGACATGGTGACTGGATAAAAACATTAGCCAGTTTAGGGACACCAAAGCAAATCATAGAAACACCAAACAACGGAGAAATCCTCAGGATAGATATCGAAGTATAACGTCACATCAGGGAATCAGGTGTAACTCCTGAACTGTACCCGCAGCTGTAAGCGATGAGCCCTTTACAAGCCACTGAGTCACACGACTTGGGAAGGAGTAAAGCGCAATGAGAACCTCAACATCGTAAGTCAGAATACCTGGACACACATGAATATCGAGCGGGAAAACTCAACACCATCCATACCTTGTCTAACAAGGGAACGCTCTGTATTCGTCAATACCTAAAACGTAGATGAAGAATACTGTGGTCACAAAAGTTAAACGATCCAAAAATAAGTCCGATCTCCGCAGTGGGTTTACCACAGGTGCGTGCGCAGCGGCAGCAAGCAGAGCGGCAGTTCAAACACTATTAACCGGACAAAAGCCTGACTATATCTCCATCACTCTACCTAATGGTGAGCCCGCTACGTTTAAGGTCGCGTTTATCCAAACATCCAACGATGCGGTGACCGCCAGCATTGTTAAAGATGCAGGAGACGATCCTGATTGTACCCACGAAGCCCATATTCAGAGTATTGCCCGCTGGCATTCAGAGCCCGGTTTTCACATCGATGGAGGTGTTGGCGTAGCTCGTGTGACTCTACCCGGATTAGAACTTCCCGTCGGTCAGGCGGCGATTAATCCCGTACCTCGAAAAAACATTCTCGATATGGTGACTTTGGAATGGAACCAAGCTACCAGTCAACAGAAAAAACACGTCGGTATATCACTGGAAATTTGCGTCCCTGATGGAGAAGAGCGAGCCAAGGAAACCATTGGACCAAGACTCGGTTTAATCGGTGGTATTTCCATTCTCGGGACACGCGGAACGGTAAAACCCTACTCTACTTCAGCGTTTTCAGCATCTGTGCGTCAATCGGTACAAATAGCGAAACAAAATGGCCAAAACCACTTGGTTCTCACGACAGGATCTCGAACCGAAAAATCAGCGATGGCCATGCTACCAAGTTATGACTCGATGTGTTTTATCCAAGCGGGTGATTTTGTTGGGGTCGGACTGCGCGCAGCAAAACGTTATCAAGTGAGCAAAATCACCGTCGTCGCCATGATAGGCAAACTAGGCAAGATGGTCGCTGGGCACATGATGACTCACGTATCCGGTAAAGCTATCGACTTTTCATTGCTGGCCGACCTCGCCATTCAATCGGGTGCATCGAGTGAGTTTGCCGAAGCTGTTAGCCAAGCCAACACAGGCCGCCACGTACTCGACACATGGAAAGAAGCCCAATCGGGCCAAGAGATTCCTAATTACGACTTTCTTACCTTGCTCTGCAAACAAGCTGCAGAGCACGCTGCTGTGTATGTCAAACATCACGTCAGCATTGAATTCAAATTGATCGATTTTAACGGCGATCTATTAGCAGAACATCTCTGCTCAAAAGGAAGTGATACCAATACTCACTTTCATGATGAATAAGCATGAACAAGGAAAACACTATGACTAATGATATGCGTCAAATGACCAAACAAGGCCGTCAAATTGAAAGTGATTCTTTCTCTATCATTGATGACGAAATCGAAACACTTCATGGTGGCCACAATTTTAATCAAGGTGAATGGAATGTGGTTCGTCGTGCCATTCATACTACGGGTGACTTTGAATACGCTAAATTATATCAATTCAGCGACAACGCGATTGAGTCTGCCATTACCGCTTTAAAAAACGGTGCCAACATCATTACCGATGTCAGCATGATCGTGACAGGTTTAAACCAAACTCGCCTCAACGCTTACGGTAATAAAGCACAGTGCTTCATTAGTCATCCAGACGTCATTAGCACGGCTAAAGAGACAGGAGAAACACGTGCTATTCACTCAATGCGTTATGCCCGCGATAACGGACTACTCGACGGCTCTATCATAGGTGTAGGCAATGCGCCTACCGCATTACTTGAGCTATTGCGCATGATAGAAGCAGGCGAAGCAAAACCTGCATTGATCATTGGCATTCCTGTTGGTTTCGTAAAAGCAGATGAATCTAAGCAAGCATTAACCGAACAAAACACAGTGCCTTACATTGCTAGCCTAGGCCGTAAAGGTGGCAGCCCGCTTGTGGTATCAACCATACACGCACTACTAGCCGAGTCAGTAAAATGAATAAGGTAAGTACTCACTCTTCTTTAGCGTCATATTCCCAATCAGCTATCACTGTCATTGGTGTACCTGAAGATGGCTGCTTAAGTTTAACCAGTCGTGCCGTTAATGCTGTTGAGTCAGCTCGCGTTGTTGCAGGTAACGACCGACTATTGGATTGGTTTCCCCAATTCAAAGGTCAACGCTTATCGATGCAAGAAGGCTATAAATCTTGGTTCGCTAAGTTGCTTGATGAATGCGAGGAAGGCGGCGTCGTCGTATTAGCTTCTGGCGACCCATTGTTCTTTGGCATCGGCGAATCGTTGTTAAAAAAACTGCCTAATGATGAAGTACGCTTTATTCCCTCCCCATGTTCAATGCAACTCGCTTGCAGCCGAGTCGGCATTGCATGGCAAGAAACCAAAGCAATTTCACTACATGGAAGAAAGCAGCATTACGATGGCATTAAAGGTATCGCAAGCCAAATGCAATGGGGAACTAGCTACTGCTTGCTAACCGATGTTCAAAACAACCCAGCTCGTATTGCGAAACACTTAGTCGAATTTAATCAACAAGGTTGGACAGCTTGGGTATGTGAGAACTTAGGTGGCACCGACGAAAAGATAAGCCAGCGGACTCTCGAAGACCTCGCACTAAAAAGTTCCGACGACTTCTCTACGCTCAATGTAATGGTACTGCACCGAACGCTACCTCATGCGTGGGGTGAATTGGGCCAATACGCCAACGATGATGACTTCATGAAGCGCATGCCTAGACGTGGCTTAATTACCAAACAGCCCGTTCGTCACTTAGCGTTAACGAGTATGCGTATTCAACCAAGATCTGTGGTGTGGGATATAGGTACAGGCTCAGGTTCTATTGCGATAGAAGCCGCTAAGCAGTGTTATCAAGGACAAGTCTTCACCATTGAATCAAACCAAGAATGTTATGAGTCGGTCGAGGCTAACTTTAGAGCGCACGGTACCGACAACGTACAACTGATTCGAGATAAAGCCCCAATACAGCTCGACACCTTGCCTCAGCCAGACAGTATTTTTATTGGTGGAAGTCGCGGCAACATGCACACCATTTTAGATTTCTGTTGGTCAGCAATAAAACCGGGCGGCGTGGTCATTGGTTCAGCGGTAACGGTAGATTCAGTTTGCGAACTTCATCAATGGAGTAAAGACAGCAATGCTCCGACACAGGTTCAACTGGTCTCTATATCAACAGGCGTACCACTCGCTCACTACACCCGTTATCAATCAGAAAATCCGATTCACTTATTTATTTTTACCAAGCCGTTTATTCAGAAATAAGCGCTTAATTTTTTAATTAAGCGCCACTCAACATATTAAATAAAAACATAATTAGAGAAAGCACAGATGAAATTAGGAACTATGTACGCGATTGGTGTCGGCACTGGAGACCCAGAATTATTAACACTTAAAGCTCACCGACTACTCAGCACCGTCGACATTGTCGCGTTTCCAGAAAAGGACGCGGGCAGTAACCACTCTTTTGCTCAACAAATTGCCGCGGGTTCTGTTAGCCCTGAAAGCATGAAAGGCGAATACCTATTTTTGCATTTCCCAATGACGCGTGACCCAAGCATCAACGTTCCTGCATGGCGTAAAGCCGCCGTCACAATTGTTGAACTATTAAAGCAAGGTAAAGACGTGGCATTTGCAACCGAAGGTGATCCATCGGTTTACAGCACATGGGCATACATCCAAGAAGAACTTACAGAGCTACTTCCTGAACTTGATCCGGTGATCATTCCGGGTATCACTTCAGTTACCGCTATTCCATCACAAACAAAAATTCCACTTGCTGACGGTCAGGAGCGTTTTTGTGTTGTACCTGCGACATGGGGTATCGAGTGTTTAGAAAAGCTAGTCGAAGATTTTGACACCATCATGTTAATCAAAGCAGGTCGCGTTATCCCTAAGCTGATCACTCAACTTGAGTCGATGAGTATGTTGGATTGTGCAACCTACGTGTCGCATGCCACCACAGAGAAACAAGAGCTTTACTCTGACCTACGTGATGTACCGAATGAAAACCGCTACTTCTCTATGGTTCAGCTTTCTGTTCGCGCACGTCGTGGTGTACTACGTGGTACTAATGAATCAAAGAAATGTGCCGTTCTTGATGGTGGTAAAGCTGATAGTGGTAAAGATGACATCAATAAAACTAATAACGGTAAAGCGTAATGAAAATAGCTATTTATGCCATCACGCTACACGGAGCAAGGCAAGCCAAACGCTTAGCTAAAACGTTTCCGTTTGCTGATGTCTTTATTGCACCAGTTGGACGAGAAGAATACCCAGAAGCCGATGAGTTAACCCTGCCGCTTTCTGGTTTTCTTCCTCCTCAATTTAAGCAATATGATCACCATATCTGCTTTTTTGCTGCGGGCATTGTCAGCCGAATGATCGGCCCTTTGCTAGAAGACAAACGCACCGACCCCGGCGTGATCTGCATTGACGATCACGGCCAATTCGTGATCCCTATGTTATCTGGACATCGCGGTGGCGCAAATGGGATCGCGTTACAAGTCTCACAAGCACTCAACGCGACTCCTGTAATCACCACCGCTTCTGACGCTGCCGGCAGTTTGTCGGTGGATATGCTCGGATCGCCATTTGGTTGGACACTTGATCCACAATGCGAACCCGCGATCACCGCCACCAGCGCAGCAGTTGTAAATGAAAAACGCATTCTAATCGTGCAGCACGCTGGCGAACAGAACTGGTGGCAGAACAAACGTTCCATGCCAAGACACATCATTACCCACCCAGCACTAAGCGATACAGACCTTTCTCAAATCAGTACTGATGATTGGGATGGTTTAGTTCTGATTTCAGATGAAGCACAACCAAAAGGTTACGCCGACTTTAAAAATAAAACCGTACTGTGGCGACCAAAATCGCTTGTGCTTGGAATAGGCTGTGACCGCAATACTCCTTTGCATGTATTGAAAGCAGGTATCAATGTTTTCCTGACTGAATATAACCTAGCAAAAGCCAGTGTTTCAGCTTTCGCCAGTATCGCTTTAAAAGCGGATGAAAAAGGTATTTTAGAACTCTCGTCTGAAAGCCAAATTCCTTTCCACACTTATTCAGCCGAGCAACTCGACGGCGTTGAAGGGATTGAAAACCCATCAGAATACGTAAAAAAAATTACGGGGGTATCATCGGTTTCTGAAGCGGCCGCGCTAAAGCACGCTAAGCGAGATCAACTATTGGTACCTAAGTGGAAGTTCAAACAAGACGGTTTCAACATGACTTTGTCTTGTACTCGCATCGAATACGATGAACCCCTCGCCAAGAAAAAGTGGAAAAACTGGCTAGATGAAAACGTCAAAATCAACCTTCACGGTAATGAAGTGGTAGATGGTTTTCAGTGTAAGCCTAAGCATGTCGATTTAAACCGCCCGATGCTCTACCACCGCCATCACGTATTGCTATGTGAAGGTGGCCGCTGCGCGAAAGAAGGCAGTAAAAACCTTGCACACGATCTTAGACAGGTACTTAAAGCGCTCAATTTTTCCGACGGTGAACAGCGCATCAAGATAAGCCGTACACACTGTGCGGGCACCTGCAGAAACCGCGCCGCAATGGTGATTTACGAACGTTTACTAGAACATGAAACACCTGTTAACAACGGGCTTTGGGTTCGAGGTATCGAAGAATTTACCGAGCAAGACTGGAAAGATTTGTTCACAAATTTAGTCGAACGGAAATCATTAAAAGCTTATTTAGATCCTAAGTTTATCGCACCAATTGAAAATGCAGACGGCACCACTGAGCTTTAGGAACATAGTAGGCCAAATACTTTGCAAGCTATGAACATGATATTTCAAAGCTCACTTTAACCTCATTACCAACATGAGATAACCCGTTTATCTTGTGATATAGATTTGATAAGGACAGCGACAATTATGAAACGACTTCGTCATTATAACCAAGGCACAGCCATTGTACTGAGCTGCTTTGGTAGCGTTGTAGAACAACAACGTTATGAAACTCTCGCAGAGCGCGTACGTCAAAGTTACCCAGATGTGCCAGTGCGTATCGCCACCAGCTCAAAGATGGTGATCAAGAAGTTGGCTCGTAAAGACACGCCATGTTTCAGCCTACCTCAGGTACTCGCCGATCTAGACACTCAAGGTTACGAACGCATTTTGATTGTTTCAGTGTACCTATTCCCTACCGATGAACATCGCTACATGACATCAATAGTTGATGGCTTCAAGCAGTTCTCATTTGCACGTATCGAACAAACACCAGCGATAATGCATCACAGTCAATTGACGACCAACTTGCTTTCAGCCCTCCATGATCGTTTTGCTCCACAAGATCATTTCAACGTGTTCGTTCACCACGGTGCGCCTATGCTAGATAACCCAGGTCACCAATCGATCCATTACTGTGACGACCTTTTAGGTAAATTATCTCAACGTAACTTCACTTGCTCGCTCGAAGGCGCATGGCCATTTAAGTTAGTGAAAGATGAAATGGTTCGCCGCATTAAAGAGCAACATACAGGCCAAGGCCGACCGCTTCTTAATCTAGTTCCACTACTGCTTGTATCGGGTAACCACTTCATCAACGATCTTAAAGAAATTAAAGAGATGCTGGCAGAAGACGCTGACGTTCAAGTGGCAGAGCCAATCCAAGGTGACAAGTTCTGCATGCTCGATATGCCAGAACTGTTACAGATTATCGATAAGCAAATTAAAGAAGGCTTAATTCGTTTAGGTGCACCAGAGGAAGAGAAATAATCATGGCAAAACTAACACTTGTAGGCTTAGGGCCTGGCGCTATTGATCTAGTAACCCCCGCAGCGCAACAAGCCGTAAAGAATGCAGATGTCGTTGCAGGCTACAAACCGTATGTAGAATCAATCAGCACACTAATCGACACTCAAGAAGTCATTCAAAGTGGTATGACTCGCGAATGGGACCGCGCTCAAGCCGCAGTAGAAGAAGCAGCAAAAGGTCGAGAAGTCGTATTGGTATGTTCTGGGGATTCTGGCATGTACGCGATGGCACCTTTAGTGCTTGAATTATTGGAGCAAAACGCAGAATTAAACGCACAAGTTGAACTGGATATTATTCCGGGCATCACCGCGGCTAACGCCTGTGCTTCTTTAGTTGGTGCACCTCTTGGCCACGATAGTTGTACCATTTCTCTGTCTGACTTATTAACGCCTTGGGAAGTGATTACCAAGCGGATTGAAGCCGCGGCAATGGCTGATTTTGCGATTACCTTCTACAACCCTCGCTCTAAAAAGCGAACTCAGCACATTGAAACTGCACGTGAAATCCTTTTGGAACATCGTGACCCAAATACTCCCGTTGCTATCGTGAATGCTGCGTATCGTGATGAGCAAAAAGTCACACTGACAACACTGGCTGAATTCACCAAAGTGGAATTTGGTATGAACGCCGCGGTCGTGATAGGCAACAGCAACAGCTACCGATTTGGTGATTGGATCGTAACACCGCGTGGCTACACCAATAAATATCAACTAAAAGACGGCAAGGTACTAGAAGGTCAAAAACGTGGCCATTCATTAAAAGTTGAACCTAAAACAGAATCAGTGACGGAAGAGGCAAACTAGTATGACGGTATTTTTTATCGGCGCAGGGCCGGGTGACCCTGATTTAATCACAGTGAAAGGCGCACGCTTAGTTGAAGAGTGTCCTGTGATTGTTTACGCAGGCAGTTTAGTGCCAAAAGCCGTTATCGATCGCGCTCATCCAGACGCTTTGGTTTATAACTCTGCTGACATGGATCTTGATGATCTGACCAATGTGTACCTAACCGCACACGAAAAAGGTCAAAACGTTGCACGCGTTCAAACTGGCGATCTTTCGATTTACTCGTCGCTTGCAGAACAAACACGTCGCTTGAACGAACTTGGCATTGATTGGAAAGTGGTTCCGGGCGTGTCCTCTTTCCAAGCGAGTGCCGCTGCTCTTGGCCAAGAACTGACGCTACCTGAAAAGTGCCAGACCATTATTCTTAGCCGAGCATCAGGTCGAACGCCTGTTCCTGAAAAAGAGAATCTACGAGCCCTTGCCTCTCACGAAGCAACACTGTGTTTATTTCTTAGTGCAACATTGATTCGTAAAGTGGTTCGTGAATTATCGGATGTTTACCCGCAAGATTGGCCAGTGGCTGTCGTTGAAAAAGCCAGCCACCCTGAACAGCGAATATTTCGTGCTACATTGGGTACGATCGCCCAAGTTATGCATGATGAAGGGATTCGCTCCACCGCGATGATCATCGTCAGTAAAGTGCTAGGCGACAATGATTTTGTTGACTCTAAACTCTACGATCCGACCTTCTCACACGCTTGCCGAAAAGCACGTGTCGTTGAAGAGGGTGTAGCTGAAACTGGAACATTGGAAGACGATAAGAGCGCAGACTAACCTCGCTCATTAGCTGTTGACTGGTTTGTGCGTTTATTCATTTTCAGTATCCAGTCAGCAGCATTATTTGGCAGACATAATGATCTTTTTTGATTTAAATTTTGGTTATTCAAGTTTAGCGATCTCGCTAATGATGATCGCCGCTTTGGTGCTTGATCACTTATTGGGTGAGCCTAAACGATTTCACCCTTTGATCGGTTTTGGCAATGCGGTTCAGAAAATCGAGAAGCTGTTAAACCGAGCCACTAAACTCTCAGGTTTGATCGCGTGGATAACTGCGACTGTTCCATTGTGCTTACTCAGCTTTTGGCTACAACATACGCTACTAAGCATGGGGAACACATTAGGCGTTTGGCTATTTAATATCGTGGTTCTGTATATCGCGATAGGTCAACGTAGCCTGCTTGAGCACGCCCAGTGGATCCACCAGCCACTGAGCCAAGGTGATCTTGATTTAGCGCGAGAGAAAGTCGGTTGGATCGTTAGCCGTAATACTGAAGCCATGGATCAACGCCAGATCACGTCATCGACGATTGAGTCGGTATTAGAGAATGGTAACGATGCGATCTTCGGCACTCTATTTTGGTTTGCACTGCTTGGGGCTCCAGGGGCATTACTGTTCCGATTAGTGAACACACTTGATGCGATGTGGGGCTACAAAAATGAACGCTGGCTAGAATTTGGCTATGTGGCAGCAAAAGTCGATGATGTGATGGGCTGGGCACCTGCGCGCTTAACCGCACTTAGCTACAGCCTTTTAGGCAACACTAAGTTGGCTCTGAAATGCTGGAAAGAACAAGCTAAACATTGCTCGAGTCCAAACGGTGGCCCCGTAATGACATCAGGTGCCGGCGCACTACAAATTATTATAGGTGGCGATACTTATTACCACGGAAAACTTGTGAAAAAGCGTCCGATGGGGAAAGGTAATATTGCGACTTTAGAAGATATTCCACGAGCCATATCTTTGGTTCAAAAAAACAGTGTGCTTTGGGTCATCGTAATGCTATTGCTTTCTCTTTTAACTCTTTGTTTGTTTTGATTTCATGTCTATTTTAACTCTTTACTTTAAGTACGCTAATGACGATTAAACAACACTCAACCTCAAACGAACTTCCGCATCACGGTGGTAAGTTAATCGAGTTTTCATTGCACTATCAAAGGCCAATCGAACAATGGGTCGACCTTTCAACTGGAGTGAGCCCGCACCACTACCCTATACCTGAAATACCTGCATCGGTATGGAATCGGCTACCAGAAGACGATGATGGCTTAATCACAGCAGCGCAAACCTACTATCAAAGTGATGCCTTGTTACCCGTAGCTGGCAGTCAGGCAGCCATTCAATCGCTACCTCATATGATTGCAAAGACACAGCCAACACTGACGCACATCCTATTACCTCATACGGGTTACAAAGAACATCAACATGCGTGGCAGCAGTACGCAAAACAAAGCATACAAGCCGTCATATTCGACTTTTACCGACATAAACCGACAATCGAACAGCTCAAAACGGCAGACGTGGTCGTAGTGATTAATCCCAATAATCCAACTGCACTGAATGTGCCACCAAGTGAAGTGCTGACTTGGCTAGATCATATCCAAGATCATTCAACGCTCGTGATTGATGAAGCGTTTGTAGACTGTACTTCTGAGCTTTCAGTGTTACCAAGTTTCCCAACAGGAGTTCCAGATAACCTGATTGTATTGCGCTCAGTGGGTAAATTTTTTGGACTGGCAGGGATTCGCGCAGGCTTTTGTTTTGCCTCGCCATTGCGTTTAAATATTCTTAAACAACACCTTGGACCTTGGACACTCAGTGGCCCAACTCGCTATGTCACCACACATGCCTTGCTCAATTCTCACTGGCAAAAAGAAAACCGCCAACGCCTACATGAAGAGGCTCAGCGTATGAACCAACTCTTACAACAACATTTTGGTCAAATGGCGGGCTCGGTAAAAATAACATCACAGATACTCTTTCACCGAGTTGAAATCTCAGATTCGGCATCATGGCACCATCAGCTCGCCAAGTTAGGGGTTTTTACTCGTCATTGTGATGAAAACGATGCACTTCGTTTCGGGTTACCCGCCAACGAATCACAATGGCAAGCGCTCACTCGCGCACTCGAACAACTCAAGGAATAATTATGTCTACAGCTTACTGTTCTGCCCTAGTGGTAGGCGCACCTTCTTCTGGAAGCGGAAAAACAACCGTGGTCGCTGCTCTTGCAAGAGCTTTGGTTCAACAAGGAAAGAAAGTTCGAGTATTCAAAACTGGGCCTGATTTTATTGATCCACAATTTCTATCTATTGCATCAGATACGCCCACTTACCAATTGGATTTGTGGATGTGTGGTGAAGCGGAATGCCAACACTTAATTTATCAAGCAGCCCTAGAAGCGGATGTGATTCTAATTGAAGGCGTAATGGGTATGTTTGATGGCAAATGCTCAAGTGCTGATATTGCCGCTAAATTTAACCTTCCGATGTTAGCTGTTGTCGATGCTGGCGCAATGGCACAAACCTTTGGAGCCATTGTAAATGGCTTATCGACATTCCGTGATGACGTGGATGTATTTGGTGTAGTTGCAAACCGCGTAGGTTCTGAACGTCACGCTGAAATGCTAAAAGAAAGCCTAAAACCTGAAACCGAGTTTTGTGGTTGGTTACCAAAAGACATGGATTTGTCGCTGCCAGAACGCCACTTAGGTTTAGTACAAGCACAAGAGTTAGATGACATAGAGGAGCGACTTAATCACGCAGCCAAGCTACTACTAGAACATGGTGATATCCCATTACCAACAGCACAAGCATTTGAAAAACCAAAGCAAGCACTACCAGCCAGACATGAATCATTGACTGGTCATACAATTGCAGTAGCTCGTGATAATAGCTTTGCTTTCTTGTATCAAGCCAACCTTGATTTGTTGATCGAATTGGGGGCAAAACTGTCATTTTTCTCACCGCTTGCACATGATGATTTACCAGTGTGTGACGCTTTGTATTTACCAGGAGGTTATCCTGAATTACATATGGATAAGCTAGCGCTCAATCATGCGTTAAAACAGCAAATCATCACACACATTGAACAAGGAAAACCTTGCCTAGCCGAATGTGGTGGCATGCTATACCTCAACAAAGCATTGACTGATACAGGAAGCCAAACAGAAAACATGGTTGGAGCGTTAAATGCCAAAGCGACTATGCAGAAGAAGCTAGCCGCGCTAGGGATCCTAGAAGCTAATTTCGATGGTCAAATGCTGCGTGGGCATACTTTCCATTATTCAAAAACAGACAGTAAAGAAACCGTACTAACTCAGCCTGAATCTCAATATGGTAGGCCAACCGATCCTGTTTGGATAAAACAAAGCACCATCGCTTCTTATGCACATTGGTACTTCCCGTATAACCCTGATTTGGTAGCGAAAATATTCAAAGGAGCACTTTATTAAGTATGGGTGAAAAAATGCGCCTTGAACGCTTTGACTAAGAACAGCCTGTCAAAAGTTGATATTTGCCGCTTCACGGTCAATAGTTAAAATAATGTTAACGAACAAATCAATATCAGACTTTGTTTCGTGAACTATTTAGCTGATGCGCGCTTACATCAAAGACGTCGCCAAGTCGGGCATCGAGTTTCGTTCGCTGCAATTTAACTGCAGCGCAGGTAGAAAACCGATCAAGGAGGATCTATGCCTCGTACATTGAATACACAAGACTTCGACGATAAACAAAAAGAAATCAAAGACTCAGAATACGCTCGTACAATACCATCTAATCAGGTGAGCATTTCAGCGCCCTTTCATTGGTTGTCGCTTGCTCTGCACGACTTAGTGAGAATGCCATTAATCAGCGCATTTTACGGTTTGTGCTTTATGGGTGCGGCCATCGCCATTGTTCAACTTGTCCAATGGCAAGGAACACATTTAGTCGTTATGCCAAGCTTGATTGTGTACATGCTAATAGGGCCGTTTCTTGCCCTAGGCTTATATGACGCAGCCCGGGAAAGAGAAAAGGGGCACAACGCTAGCCTACTGCACTCGATGAAAGCCATCACACGCAACTCAACCCACCAATGGGCGTTTGCGATTGTATTAATGGTTGCGATGATATTCTGGATGCGTATCGCTGCATTATTGCACGCACTTTACCCTTCAGTACAAGGGGCACCATTGACCGAATTTGCTCCCTTCTTAATTACAGGCTCTGTGATTGGTTTTGTTATCGCTAGCCTGATATTTAGTATCTCAGCATTTTCAATTCCACTAATGATGGAAAGACGTGTAGATGTAATGAGTGCGATTTTTACTAGCTTCAACGCTGTTAAATCAAACATCCCTGCGATGGTCGTTTGGGCGGGTATCATTGGTACTGGTATCTTAGTCGGCTTCGCGACCTACGGTGTGGGTATGATTGTAACGATGCCATTACTTGGTTACGGAACATGGCATGCTTACCACGAAGTCATCAAAAAGAAACATCACGTTTAAATCGTTTCACGATCGATGAGCAATGTTATGATGAGGCCTTAGCTTAAACGCTGAGGCTTTTTTTGGAGTTAACAACGCTTGTCTTACACCCCGCAACAGCATCGAGTAAATAAAAAACTGGGCGAATGCCTAGCTATTGCTAATCAACATTTTTCTCGTGAATTTCCATGCCCAGCCGTCACTTACAAGTTAAGAGGAAAGGCTGCGGGAAAAGCCTACCTCCAGTTAAACGAGATAAAACTCAACCAAGTGCTATTCAGCGAAAATGAAGACGCCTTTATTAACGAAGTCGTGCCTCATGAATTCGCACATCTGATCACATATCAGGTCTTCGGACGAGTTAGGCCTCACGGAAATGAGTGGAAATACGTAATGGAAAAGGTATTCAATGTACCAGCCAGAACCACCCACAGCTTGGAAATCACCTCAGTGCAGGGAAAAACCTTTGAGTACCGCTGTGATTGCACCACTTACCCCTTGTCGATAAGACGACACAACAAAGTCATCCGCAATCAATCAACTTATCGTTGCCAACAATGCCAACAAACCTTAGCTTTTACCGGCCTTCAATTGAGCTAAGTCTTGAGCTCATAAGATAACGCGAATAAATGTAATAGAGTGAACTAACATTTGAGTGCTAGACTGTTGTTTATCATACTTTCATCAGTCTTTTTCTATGCAAAAAACCTCTCCAAAAGTATTTGGCCTATCGGTGTCCTTTTACCTATCAATAGTATTTGGCCTACTGGTAACCCAAAGCGTTTTCGCCGCTCCACCAAGTTCGTTCTCCAAAGCCAAAAAAGAAGCCGTGAAGATTTATCTCGATCACCCGACTTCATTTTATTGTGGTTGTGACATCACTTGGAAAGACAAAAAGAAAGGTATCCCCGACCTCGACGGCTGTGGTTATCAAGTGAGAAAACAGCAAAAGCGCGCTTCCCGTATTGAGTGGGAACACGTGGTTCCAGCTTGGCAATTCGGCCACCAGCGTCAGTGCTGGCAAGATGGCGGACGTAAGAACTGCACTCGTAATGACAAAATATTTAAATCGATGGAAGCCGATCTTCATAATCTAACTCCGGCAATTGGCGAAGTTAACGGTGATCGCTCCAATTACAATTTCAGTCAGTGGAATGGAATGGATGGCGTGAGCTATGGTCAGTGTGAAATGCAGGTCAACTTCAAACAGCGTAAGGTTATGCCGCCAGACAGAGCAAAAGGTTCTATCGCGCGTACTTATCTTTATATGAGCCAAGAGTATGGTTTCAAGCTATCTAAGCAGCAGACTAACCTGATGATGGCGTGGAATAAACAGTTCCCGGTGGATGATTGGGAGTGCACCCGAGACCGACGCATCTACAAAATTCAGGGCAACCATAATCCTTTTGTTGCCAAAGCATGTCGATAATTTCATACCAATCACAGTAAGTAAGTGTTCAAAACAGCGTAATAAAAAGGCTTGATAACAAGACAATAAAAAACGGCTTAAACAATTTTTGTTTAAGCCGTTTGACCATTAATAGATAATTGAACCCATCAAAAAGCTAAATGTCAGCCACTAAATCGATTACCTGTATAGGTTCAGTTGATCGATCGCGACTTGATTGAGAGCATTACCAGTACTGTAAAATTTAAATCTAACTTCAGTCGTATTTACAGGTAAGTCAATCGTATAATAAGCAGAGGCATCAACGCTCGCAGGATCATACCAATCTGGATGACTACTCCGATCGCTTGTCGAACCTATACCAATGAAGCTTGATCTTAATTCACCAAAACCATATCCACTGGCCGTCCCCCCTTTATATAAGGTAATTAATGGAACCCAAGATGTTCCATTATAATATTCACCTCGTAAATACCCTTCAGTTCCCTTTATCCATTGCGCAGCTGAAAAGCGCATCTGTTTGAATGGGCGGTTGTTAGTATCGGTCAACGTAATAGTCGTATCGTTACTTAGCCTTAATATCGACGCATCGTTGTCTCTTGTCTGCCCTGTAACGACAACATTAAAGCCATCAATAACCTTACTCACATTTTTAGGCCATGGAGCATTATCCGAACCAAAACCTGAGCCAGCTACCTCATCCTTGGTAAAAGCTAGCGCTAAAGCTTCGCCAATAACATTAGCGTTAGTGATGCTCCACACATTACCTTCAATCCATTCACTGCCATGTTTACTATCTACCCTCCAATACAAAGCTTTTTTAGTCTCGTCGGGTGAACCAATTTGAAAAGATTTTGCGCTTTGCTCACCTATCACATTGGCCATAGCAGAGGTATATCCCCAGCGAAGTTTATAGGCAGTTGCGTGTTGACTGTCCCACGTTAGCGCTATTGGTTGGGAAAAAGACTGACTTCCACCATTAACCGGATTATTAGGGCGTGTTGATCTTTGCTGTACATTTCGCGTTCAACAATACATCGGTAGC
>NZ_JBFSPI010000058.1:0-33729 GCF_041464685.1 Vibrio sp. 10N.237.312.B06 | reverse complement strand
CCCTTAGAGGGCGTCACCCAATAAGCCTCCGGCTCCGCCGGAGGTCATTTAACTTTGGTGTGCAATATAGTTGAGCCGTTATCCTACAACACTTACCGAAAATTCAACTCTTTTTAGCAGTTTTTTTATTGTTACATTGTTTCTTTTCGACTTGAGATCTCACGTAATAATATTGGATTTATCTTGTTCGGCGTGCCTATTTTATTGATCCAAATCAATACTCAATGTTGGTGGTTCTCGTTAAATACGCCACAATATCTAGTGTTAGTTAAACGATAAATCGCTCTATAGTGTGTTTGTGGATAAGTCTGTGAATACCTCAAGAGTAAGGAGAAGTGGTGAAATCAATCGTAATCAAGCGTGATGGCTCAAGAGCTCCATTCAGTAGAGATCGCATCCAAGCTGCAGTGGAAGCAGCATCAGACAAAACCGATAAGGAAATTGCTATTTATGCTCTGAATGTGGCATTAGCAGTTGAGTTGAAGCTCGAAGACTACGATGAAGTTCATATCTCTGAAATTCAAACCATGGTCGAGAACGAGCTAATGCAGGGACCATACAAGTCTCTTGCTCGTGCCTACATTGAATATCGTCATGACCGTGACATCGCACGTGAAAAGCAAAGCGCTTTAACTCGCGAGATCGAAGGTCTGATCGAAGAAAGCAATGTTGATCTGATCAATGAGAATGCCAACAAAGATGGCAAAGTTATCCCAACTCAGCGTGATTTGCTGGCGGGTATCGTGGCTAAGCATTATGCAAAAACTCACATTTTGCCGCGTGATATCGTACAAGCTCACGAGTGTGGTGACATTCACTATCACGATTTAGACTACGCACCGTTCTTCCCAATGTTTAACTGTATGCTTATCGATCTTAAAGGCATGTTAACGCATGGCTTCAAGATGGGTAACGCGGAAATCGACACACCTAAATCGATCTCTACGGCGACAGCGGTAACTGCACAGATCATCGCGCAAGTGGCAAGCCACATATACGGCGGTACAACGATTAACCGTATCGACGAGGTTCTAGAACCTTACGTAATGGCGAGTTACGAGAAACACCTATCACTAGCGAAAGAATGGGACATTCACAGCCCAGAAGCTTTTGCTATATCTCGTACAGAGAAAGAGTGTTACGACGCTTTCCAGTCTTTGGAATACGAAGTAAACACGCTACACACGGCTAACGGACAAACACCATTCGTCACGTTTGGTTTCGGTCTTGGTGAAAGCTGGGGTTCAAAACTTATCCAGCAATCTATCTTGAAAAACCGCATCGCAGGTTTGGGTAAGAACCGCAAAACAGCCGTGTTCCCTAAACTGGTCTTTGCAATCAAAGATGGTTTGAACCACCAGAAGCAAGATCCAAACTACGATATCAAGCAATTAGCGCTTGAGTGTGCATCTAAGCGTATGTACCCAGACATTCTTAACTACGACAAAGTGGTAGAAGTGACAGGGTCATTTAAAACGCCTATGGGCTGCCGTAGCTTCTTGAATACTTACGAAGAAAACGGTGAGTTGATTCATGAAGGCCGTAACAACTTAGGTGTTGTTAGCTTGAACTTGCCACGTATTGCTATTAACGCAAAACAAGATATGGCTAAGTTCTACGAACTGCTTGATGAAAAATTGAAGCTAGCTCGTCGCGCTCTAGAAACTCGTATTTCTCGTCTAGAAAACGTGAAAGCGCGTGTTGCGCCAATCCTATACATGGAAGGCGCTTGTGGCGTTCGTTTGAAAGCAGACGATTCTATTGCCGATATCTTCAAGAATGGCCGTGCATCTGTTTCTCTTGGTTACATTGGCATCCATGAAGCGATGACAGCACTTTACGGCACAGACGTTCACCTGTATGACGATGGCGAAATGCGTGCTAAAGCGCTTGAGCTGGTGGAGTACATGAAGCGTGAAGTGGAATCTTGGACAAAAGAGACAGGTTACGCGTTCAGCTTATACGGCACACCAAGTGAAAACCTATGCAGCCGTTTCTGCAGCATCGATACCAAAGAGTTTGGTGTAATTGATGGTGTAACTGACCGTGGCTACTACACCAACAGCTTCCACTTAGACGTACAGAAGAAAGTGAACCCATACGACAAGATCGATTTCGAGATGCCTTATCCAGAAATCTCTAGCGGTGGTTTCATCTGTTACGGCGAATTCCCGAACATGCAGAAGAACATCGAAGCGCTAGAAAACGTATGGGACTACAGCTACACACGTGTTCCTTACTACGGCACCAACACGCCGATTGATGAGTGTTACGAATGTGGTTACAACGGTGAGTTCGACTGTACAAGTAAGGGCTTTACGTGTCCTAAGTGTGGTAACCATGACTCAACCAAAGTGTCGGTAACGCGCCGCGTTTGTGGTTACCTTGGTAGCCCAGATGCACGACCATTTAACTTCGGTAAGCAAGAAGAAGTTAAACGTCGCGTGAAGCACCTTTAGTAAGCTCTAAGATCATTAGCTAGCTTACTAAGAAGAGCTACGTTTCAAGAAACAAGATTGGTATCGGCGCTATGTCGATACCAATTCTTTTATTTCAGCTCTTACAGCATTTCGCTTCAAACTATTAAGCAATAACGAGTTTTCAAAACTGCCTTATGAACTACCATCAATATCACCCAATCGACGTTGTAAACGGCCCGGGAACACGCTGCACTTTGTTTGTGTCGGGTTGTGTGCACCAGTGTCGCGGGTGTTACAACCAATCGACGCAAAGTTTGGACTCAGGGCACTTGTTCACTCGAGAACTGCAAGACCACATTATCGCTGATCTGAACGATCCGCGAATCAAGCGCCGTGGCTTGTCGCTTTCTGGTGGTGATCCTCTGCATCCTGCAAACGTATCTGAAGTGCTTAAGCTTGTTCAGCGTGTAAAAGCGGAGTGTGAAGGTAAAGACATCTGGGTGTGGACGGGTTACGAGCTCGACGAACTCGATGAAAAGCAGAAGCAAGTGCTTGAATACGTGGATACTTTGATTGATGGTCGTTTCGAGCAAGACAAAGCGGATCCGATGTTGGATTGGCGTGGTAGCTCAAACCAAATCATTCATCGATTTACTGACATATAACAGTTGTCGTGGCTTAGCACACTCGTAAAACGAAAAAGGGCGTCATGGTTAGCGCAATGCAACCAATCGGCCCTTGGGTGTGAGTTCTTTTCGTTTATTCGCTTAAACTACCATTCAAGCAACGACCTGATCTGGCTCTTCTATTAAGTTGTTGATCCATTTCTTAGAGTGAATCCGCTGGCTAGTTAAAGCTATTTTCGCTAACTCTTCCAGCAGCACAATCATCAAAACCCATTTGGCCAACGATAACGTTGTAAATAAGAATCCCGCCCGCCCACACAGTGTCGTGAACCAACATAGGTATAGCCACCGTAAAGTACTTCTTTCTATGCTTCGGTAATAACGCATCTCGCCAATTGCTTAACGTCGGGAATAGGTGCGGATAATGTTTTCTTGCCATAACAAGCAATGCAATGGTTTGAAAGAATCGAGATACCGTGGTGCCAATAGCCGCACCAACCACACCCAGTTCTGGAAACCCAAACAAGCCGAAGATCAATAGGGCATTGAGAATTGCATTGACGATGATTGCCCAGATACTGATTTTGGTGGGTAGCTTAGCTTCGCCCACTGAACGAAGTGCACTCTCTAGCGGCACAACTACGGCAGTACCAATAAGGCTGGCTCCTGTTATCCAAAGGTAATCCGTTGCCAATCGGACGTAATCAGGGTCTGAGGCCACCACAGACACGACTGATTCAGGAGCCAATGTATAGATCAACACAAAGGGCATGATGGCAAAGATCGAAAGTGCCCATGATTGCGCTAGTGTACGTCGAATTCCGTTGAAATCACCGGCACCAAAATATTGCGAAGCTAGCACGCTCACGGCTCCACTAATCCCCGATACCATGATCAAGTTGAAGAAGAAGATACGGTTGCCAACACCAACCGCGGCGGTTGCAGAATCACCAAGCTGATTGACCATAAAAATATCGACCACGCCAAGCAGTGAAAACAACATGGTTTGCAACGAGACTGGTAAACCGATGTGTAATAGTTTTTGCCAAAATTCTTTGTCTAAATGACGATATGTCGAGAGCATCGCATTTCCCCTGTAGTGATTATGCGAGAAGTTTATCGGCATTTGTTTTCGCTGTATTCTTCAGACTCATCACAAACTTTTGCCAAACTATCCACTTTGATAAGTTGGCCAATTGAATGAGTTAGCAGTGATATGAGTGATAAACAAGAAAGGTATGAGATCTCTGAAAAGACGCATCAAGAGTTTGTCGACCAAAGCCATGTATTGGCATTCGAAGAGCTCGGTATCGTTCAGTGTGGGACGGCGTCGTGTCGAGACTTCTTTTCGGTGTATCGTAAGAACCAACAGAAACACATGCTGTTTATACCGTGAGAGGAAAAGGTTGGTTAGAAAGTGGGGCGTGTCGTTACATTTTAGAACCGGGTTCGTGCATTACTGTTCCAGCAGGAATAGAGAATGGTTTTGGTATTGAAGAGGAAACATGGCAGATCGCATGGATCTTTCTCTCGCCCAACAAGCTATGGGAAAATGTCGTCAATGATGAGGTGAGTTATACGCTATCACCAGCAGCAGAAGTTGTTTCGTCCTGTATTCATACGTTGTTGAGAAGCATTGCCTTGCCCATTGATTTAGGCGGAGCGATTGCCATTCACAGTGTAGCCCAAATAGAGTTCATGATTAATGCGCCAGTGCCTCAGCAACAGTCACGCAATTTGGTCCGCTTAAGACGCGTTTTCGATAATGTACAAAAGCAGCTCCATAAAGAATGGAACGTTCATGAACTCGCGAGCTTATTCCCGTGCTCAGAGCCACACTTCCATCGTTTGTGTCAGCGCTATTACTCACACAGCCCAATGATTCATATTATGCGTATGAGAATGGAATACGCTGCGCGGCTACTTAGATCGAGTGATTGGTCGATTCAACACATTGGCGAGATAGTCGGATATCCAAATGCCGCTAACTTTAGCACTCGGTTTAAGGCGTGGTCAGGAATGACACCAAGACAATTCAAACAAAGTGCCCAATAGCGATCTCAATAGGGCGCATGGAAACATAAGACACATAGAAGCATAAGATACCTACAAATACAGCGCTTTGAATTGTGCAATAGGTTATTAGGTGTTTGAAATTTGCACTGTTTATCCGTTTGAAATGACCAATCTCTAATTACTTCTGATTACTTATGGTAACTAAGCGCTTCTATTAAAAAATGTTTCTGATTTGTCTACGATAATGTTAACGTGAAACTCATACTTGAATTTCAAAGGGTTGTGACTTTCATGTTTTCACATCTACCAAAACCAACTTTAGATCCAATTCTCTCTCTCTCTGTCGCTTACCGCGGCGATACTCGCACTGATAAAGTCGACTTAGGCATTGGCGTTTACAAAAACGACCAAGGTGAAACACCGATCATGAAAGCCGTCTCTAAGGCTCAAGATATCGTTGTTGAAACACAGAAAACCAAAGCTTATGTTGGCCTAGCAGGCTGTGAAGAGTTTAACCAAAGCATGGTTGATCTGTTGCTTAAAGGGACTTCTGCAATAGGTCGCGTTGCTGCGATTCAAACACCAGGTGCAAGTGGTGCACTTCGCATGTTGGGTGACTTGATGAAAGTCTCTCAACCAGACACAACGGTTTGGATTTCAAACCCAAGCTACGTTAACCACAAACCGGTGATGGAAGCGGCAGGCTTAAAAGTTCGATACTACAGTTACTTTAGTCCTGAAACGAAGCAAGTTGATACTGCAAGAATGTTGGGTGACCTTTCAAAAGCAGGTCCATCAGACGTGGTACTTCTTCACGGTTGCTGTCATAACCCAACGGGTGCTGACATTGATTTTGAAGCGTGGCAGGAAATTACTAAGTTATCGCAAAAGAATGGTTTCTTACCGTTTGTTGATATTGCCTACCAAGGCTTTGGTGATGGCCTAGAAGAAGACGCAAAAGGTCTTCAACATATGGCGAACAACGTAGAAGAGATGTTGATTACGACGTCATGTTCGAAAAACTTCGGTTTGTACCGCGAAAGAACGGGTGCCGCGATCGTTATCGGTAAGAACAGCGAACACGTAGGCAATGCTAAAGGTAAGCTACTGACACTGGCTCGTTCAACTTACACAATGCCGCCAGATCATGGTGCCGCGTTGGTTAAAACAATTCTTCAGAATCAAGAACTAACGACGATTTGGAAACAAGAGTTGAGTGAAATGCAGCAACGTTTGTTAAATCTGCGCAAAAGTTTATGTGATGAATTGCGAAATACTTACAACACGTCACAATTTGACTTCATCGAAAGCCATAAAGGCATGTTTAGTGTACTAGGCTTTAAAGAAACTCAAATGAATCAACTACGTGAAGAATATGGAGTCTATGGTGTTGGTGATGGACGCATCAATATCGCGGGCCTTTCTGAATCCCATATTCCTTATGTGGCTAAAGCGATAGCCAACGTTTCAAAATAGAAGGTGACTGAATGTATAATTGGAAAGCGATTGTAGTTTTAATGCTAAGTGGTGGCCTGTTTGCTTGTTCGACAACGACTAAAGTTCCTGTCGAGCCAGAGCAAAAGCCTCAAGTAGAACAACCTGTTGTCGATGACTCTTCTAAGATTGACGCAACGGAAGGCGAGAAAGTAACGGAACCTACAGAGAAGCCTGAAGAAGTAAAACCAACGGAACCAGAAGCGAAACCAAAGCCTGAACAAAAACCGACTGCAAAACCAACCAAGACAAGTGATGGCAAACTGATTCTTGGCGAAGAGGAGTGGGTGTTTGTTCCTGGTCTTAAAGAAGCGTTTAAAGCACGAGTTGATACAGGTGCAACAACATCATCAATCAGTGCCGTTGATATTGTTGATTTCGAACGTGACGGTAAAGATTGGGTTAAGTTCAAAATTGAACATGATGGCATCACAACTGAAGAGATCAGCTTGCCGGTAGAGCGTTGGGTTAAGATCAAGCAGTCGAGCGCGGAAGGTACACAACGACGTGCTGTTGTTGTCGCTTCAATTCAAATCGGCGATCTAAAAGATAAGACTGAATTTACGCTAGCAGATCGAACGCATCTTTCTTTCCCAATTCTGTTGGGGAGAAGCTTCTTTAGAGATGTTGCCGTTGTCGATGTTGGTCAAAAATACGTTCAGAAAAAAGTAACTAAATAGCGTCAATCGGTATTCATTCGAATTAGAGTCTGATGCTTTTATTGATGGGAAATGAAATCCCTACTAATGGAATTAGTGGGGATTTTTTCTTTTTATGATGTAATAACCGACGAAATACACTTTATTGTGCGTTGTTCTTCATTCGTTCACTGTTTAACCTCGACAATGTGATCCTGATCTCTATATAATCCGCGCTTCGTTTTATGTTTAATCCATACTTTCGTACTTCTTATTTTGGCTGATTGAAATAGCCAAATAATTATCTGTCAGTACACGCTTAGGAATTAGTTCTTTGATATCTACCGCGAACATCACAATGCAATTTGGCGCAGAGCCGCTGTTTGAAAACATCTCTGCTAAATTTGGTAACGGAAACCGTTATGGTTTGATCGGCGCCAATGGTTGCGGAAAATCAACGTTCATGAAAATCCTAAGTGGCGCATTGACGCCAAGCTCGGGCAACGTTTCGATCACTCCTGGAGAAAAACTGGGTGTGCTAAGCCAAGATCAGTTCGCTTTTGAACAGTACAGCGTTATCGATGTAGTGATCATGGGTGACAAAAAACTGTGGGAAGTAAAACAAGAACGTGACCGTATTTACTCTTTGCCAGAAATGAGCGAAGACGATGGTATGAAAGTCGCTGAGCTTGAAAGTGAATTCGCGGAAATGGATGGCTACACAGCAGAAAGCCGTGCTGGTGATATCCTAATTCAAGCGGGTATCGAAGAAGAGTTCCATTTCGGCCTAATGCAACAAGTTGCTCCGGGTTGGAAACTCCGTGTGCTATTGGCACAGGCACTGTTTGCAAACCCAGATATCCTGCTTCTTGATGAACCAACCAACAACTTGGACATTCATACGATTAACTGGCTTGCTGAAGAGCTAAACCTGCGTAAATGTACAATGATCATCATTTCGCACGATAGACACTTCCTTAACTCTGTATGTACGCATATGGCGGATATCGACTACGGCGAGCTACGTGTTTACCCGGGTAACTACGAGTACTTCTTAGAAGCGTCAGGTTTGATTCGAGATCAACTTCTAGCGAGCAACGCTAAGAAAGCGGCTGAGATCAGCGAGCTTCAAGATTTCGTAAACCGTTTTGGTGCTAACGCATCGAAAGCAAAGCAAGCAAGTTCACGTGCTAAGAAAATGGACAAGATCACGCTTGATGAAGTGAAGTCATCAAGCCGTATGAGCCCATCTATTGATTTTGGTGAAGGTAAGAAACTGCACCGTCAAGCGCTTGAACTTAAAGAGCTTGGTCACGGCTTCGATGGCGAAACACTGTTTGCTGGTGGTAACTTGCTGCTTGAAGCGGGTACACGTCTTGCTGTTATCGGTGAGAACGGTGTGGGTAAAACAACACTATTGAAATGCCTAGTTCAAGAGCTAGAGCAAAACGAAGGTATCGTTAAATGGTCTGAAAACGCATCAGTAGGCTACTGCCCACAAGATAGCTCGTCTAACTTTGATAACGACCTGAGTATCTTCGATTGGATCTCACAATGGCGCACAGTGAAGCACGATGACCTTATGGTACGTGGTATTCTAGGTCGTCTATTGTTTACTGCTGATGATGCGAACAAGAAAGCTCGTAACTGTTCTGGTGGAGAGAAAAACCGTCTGTTATTCGGCAAGCTAATGATGCAAGACATCAACGTGCTTGTGATGGACGAACCAACGAACCACATGGACATGGAAGCAATCCAAGCCCTGAACGACGCATTGAAGGTTTACACGGGGACGCTTATCTTTGTAAGCCATGACCGTGAGTTCGTTTCTTCGCTAGCAACACACATCATTGATGTAAAAGACCAACAATTAGTGAGCTTCCAAGGTACTTATGAAGAGTACTTGGATCATCAGAAAAAGATACTAATGGTTAGCTTATAACAGTCTTAGTTGGTCTATAACTGTATTGGTTGACCTATAGTTGCATTAGTAATTAGGTAAACGGCTAGCAGCTAACTGTTTATTTGCTAACTATAATAAGAAAGCAATGAGAATAAGAAAGCCCCCGAACACAATAGTGGTCGGGGGCTTTTTGTCGTTCTGATGTTGGTTCTAATTTTAAACGCGGTTAAACAACATTGTTTAACCGCGCTCAAGAGCTAGAACGAATTATCCGTACGTCTAGTATTTAAACAATTGAACTTGAGTATTCAACTGTTGAGCAATACCGCGCAACTCTTCAGACAAGTGACGAGAGTTATCAGCCTCAGTAGACATGTTTTCTGATACATCATTAACCAACTGAATATTCTTACTGACTTCACCAGTAACCGATCTTTGCTCAGAAGCAGCATTCGAGATATGTGAAGCCATCTCTGAGATCTGTTGAATCGATGTCGCGATCTCTTCCAGTGCAATCGTCGCATTGTTTGCATCATCGACACTTGATTGCGCCAAGTCTTGGCTACGTTGCATTGATTCAACCGCACTGACGCTGTTTTTCTGAAGAGTCTCGATCATTTCGCGAATCTCGTCTGTAGAGCTGTGAGTACGTTGAGAAAGAACACGAACTTCATCTGCCACAACCGCAAAACCGCGACCTTGCTCACCCGCACGTGCCGCTTCAATCGCTGCGTTTAAGGCAAGTAGGTTAGTTTGTTCTGCAATATCAGAAATGGTTGATAGAATAGTGTTGATGTCTAACGCATTTTTCTCAACTTCTTGAATGATTCCTGAAGCGTTCTCAACTTGTTGAGCAAGGCTAGTGATCGAATCTTGGTTGCGGATGATGACTTGCTTACCTTGTTCACAATTCTCTGTTGAACTGATCGCTGAATCAGCCGTCATTTGCGCGTTGTTTGCTACTTCTTCTGCTGTTGCCGACATTTCATGTACGGCTGTGGCAATCTGAGAAATTTCGTGAAGTTGGACTGATAGACCTTCACTTGTTTGACGAGCGACATTGGTACTAATTTCAGATTGCTGATTAAGCTGGTTTGAAGAGCCCGCAATATCACGCACTATCTCTTGAAGTTTTGCTATGAATGCGTTGACGTGATGCGCTAGAGTGCCAATCTCGTCTTTACTATGAACAGTCATACGCTGTGTTAAGTCGCCGTCACCTTTGGACAATGCTTCCATTGCCGAGCTTAGTGTCGTTAATGGCGATAGTGCTTTCTTGATGATAAACATCGCAACAAATGCGATTACAGCAAGTTGTATTAGTCCAAATATTACCGACTGACGAACTAATGAATAGTAAGAAGCAAAAGAGTGATTTTTATCTATAACAACAGTGAAGTACCAGTCTGTATGAGGAACTTTCTGAGCAGAAAGAAGGGAGTCGGTACCTTTAATGGTTAACTCTTCAAATTCTGGATTTTGCGCAAGTGATTTGATTTTCTGAGCAGAAAGGTTGTTTGAAATATTAGAAACAGGCTTTAGCGTTAGGCCACGGTCTCTATGGGCAACAATGTTACCTTTACCATCGACAAGAAAAGCGTAAACACCAGGTTGCTCGATACTTACAATATCATTAATGAGGGTGTTTAAGTTCAGGTCTGCACCAATAACACCAGAGAAACCGTTGGTATTGAATAGGCTTGCAATTGTTACCACTAGGTCATTCGTAGCTACATCAACATAGGGTTCAGTGTGCCGCCATAGGCGCTTTGTACCAATCTCGAGTACGTGGGTCGTAGTCTTGCGGTACTGGCAAATCACCACCTAGAAGAAAGCGACCGTCAGAAAGCCCTGCGTAGGCAATTTGAAACTTACCGGCACTTGTACTTTGAGTTAAATAGCTGGTTGGGTCATCGGTAAAAGTAAATGAATTTTTCGCTGCATTTACAACGTTAATTCGGCCTTCAATCCATTTTTCTATACCCGATACCGTTGTATCAGTTAGTGTATTTGAATATTGCTGAATGGAACGATAGGTTTCGTTAAGAAGTTGCTTACCTGTTACATAAGTCTGAATCATAGTCATTGCGAAAATAATGACAACAAACATCAATGTTAATTTGTTCTTGATTGAAATATTGCTAACACCCATTTACGGTACTTCACTCTATTAGAAATTTGGAAGAGAGTAGCAGTACGCCGTATTACCGTAAAGATATTTTATTACTGATTTTTATCAATAAATGAATAGTATAAAAATGAGTTATAAACGGAAGTGACGAGAAAGGGTGATTTTCGAGGATTTTAAGCTAAATGTTTAGTTTTTAGTTGCAAAATCAGACATTAAGGCCAATAGGTCACGAGACTATTAGCCTTTAAGTTACCGTTTAAACAATCGAATTTAACATTTGCTCACTGATGGATCATAAGTGTTGAATAGACTTAAAAGCCAAATCGAGCTGACATTAAGAATTGGTGGCCGTAAGTACCGTTATTTCGAAGGTCAATACCTACTGAAAGCTGTTCTGTTGAGTGGAAGCGAGCCCCTACACCGACAATTGAACTCGTGTCGTCGCTGTGGACGAGTTGACCAAGGCGGGCGTTAACTTCAATGTTTGCCAGCAACCAAGCTCTTAAACCAATATTGATTTCAGTTTTAATGTGGTTACCATCATTACGTTCGATGTTGTGCAGTAACATCTGTCCAGTAATATCAGCCAACTGATTAATTGGGCCGTTGAACCCCATACCTACAGCCGCATCCCAATCCCCTTCAAATTCAGAATCGATTCGAGCAACAAAGTGTGAGTTTTGAGTGAACATTGTTGTGACTTCGCCACCAAATGTACTAGGGCCAATACCTGTGCGCAGCTCAAATGTATTGTAGTTAAAGTTGTTTGCATACGCAGAGAATGAACACAGTGTAACCAACCCCAAAAGGACCGTCTTGTTTGCGCTACCTAGCATGGTGACTCCATATTAATTATATTTTTCGGCATTATAATGCAAAAAAGCCTGCAATATGCAGGCCATTTGTTATAAATCATGTCTTTGAAGTCGACGGTACGGAGTTTGTATCTTACAAAACTTGAATATGATCTACTTCGATCTCTGGCGTTTTACCACCTTCGTATTCGCCAAATATACGAACTTTTGTATCTGCGGTGAGCGGTTGCGCTAGAAGGATATCGTCATCCAGTTCGATTTGAATTTCACTCTGACCATCAGAGAATACGAACGTATCGTTCTTTAGTTGACGAACAATCTTGCCATCTACGATTGCTTCTTGCTCTGCGAACATGCTGGTGTCTGCTAGTAGAGTCGCAACTGAAACGGTTTCAATCGGTCCCGTGTACGCAATAGCGCTCTGATGCTTGTGGTTACTGTCGCTATTGTTGTGATTACTGTTACTGTCGCTGTGATGGTCACTAGCCATTGCGAAAGTAGGAGCGAGGATAATAGTAGATGCGATAGCTAATACAGTTTTTTTCATGGTGAATCCCTTAATGTTGTTTTTATTAGAAACGTTTTTCTTAATTTGAAACGTTTCTTTTCGTGAGTGCGCTTATTTTGTTTGTAAGCTTCGTTTCGATGGAGCTATTAAACAACACTGGGGTTGAATCCAGAGTGAGTAACACATTCATTTTCCATTCATTTTATTGAGCATCTACACGACAATGACGTTAAGATGGAGGCAGAGAAATATTGCCCACAGCTATAAATTGAAAATTAAGAAATAAAGGATTTAAGTACAGATGCGATCACCGTTAAACGCCCTTATGGTTCAAGGGACAACGTCAGATGCCGGGAAAAGTGTTTTGGTGGCAGGTTTATGCCGTGTTTTGGCAAGGAAAGGCATCAAAGTGGCACCTTTTAAGCCTCAAAATATGGCGCTAAATAGCGCAGTGACAAAAGATGGTGGCGAAATTGGTCGTGCTCAAGCAGTTCAGGCACAAGCTTGTAATATTGAGCCTACCGTCCATATGAATCCTGTATTGCTAAAACCCAATTCAGATACGGGTGCGCAAGTGATTCTACAAGGAAGAGCACTGACGAATATGGAAGCGACCGGATATCACGACTACAAGAAAGTTGCGATGAATTCGGTTATCGATTCGTTTGATCGACTTTCTGAAGAATACCAAAGCGTGATGATTGAAGGTGCGGGCAGTCCCGCAGAGATAAATCTTCGAGAAAACGATATCGCGAACATGGGCTTTGCTGAAAAGGCAGACATCCCAGTGATCATCGTTGCTGATATTGATCGTGGCGGCGTTTTTGCACACCTCTACGGCACATTAGCTCTATTATCTGAATCTGAACAAGCGCGCGTAAAAGGCTTTGTGATAAACCGTTTTAGAGGCGATATTGCGTTACTTCAATCTGGTTTAGATTGGCTAGAAGAGAAAACAGGTAAGCCTGTGATAGGGGTTTTGCCTTATCTGCATGGTTTTAACTTAGAAGCGGAAGATGCCATTACCTCAGCCCAAGAGTCTGATGGAGAAGCTAAACTTAAGGTTGTAGTGCCAGTACTAACTCGAATCAGTAACCATACAGACTTTGACGCTCTGCGACTTAACCCGTCGATTGATTTACGTTACGTAGGCAAAGGCGAGCGCCTGAACAACGCTGATTTGATTGTATTGCCGGGAACAAAATCGGTAAGAGCCGATTTGGAATACCTAAAACAGCAAGGTTGGGATAAAGATATTCAGCGTCATCTTCGCTTGGGCGGGAAAGTGATGGGTATTTGTGGCGGTTATCAGATGCTAGGGAATATCATCCACGACCCAGATGGCGTTGAAGGGAAATCTGGAAGCAGTGAAGGGTTGGGGTATCTTGATACTGAAACGACACTAACACAGCAGAAAACTTTAACCAATGTGTGTGGAACCATGACACTTGATGGCAAAACTGCACAAGTAAAAGGGTATGAAATCCACGTAGGTAGGACTGATGTCAATGAAACGGTATTACCGGTTCAGTTAGAATCTGGCAGTGTTGATGGTGCTGTGAATCAAGATAACTCAATTTTTGGTACTTACCTGCATGGCGTATTCGATAACAGTGATGCATTGTCGCTTATTTGCGAATGGGCAGGTGCTAATGATGTGACAGCGATTGACCATGAACAGCTTAAAGAGTTGGGTATCAATCGAATCGCTGATGCCATCGAAGATCACTTGAACCTTGACCTGCTTTGGCCTGAATTAACAGCTTAGGCCGTAACTTAGAAGTTAGCTCAAGAATTTAAACGAACAATAGATTAAATGAGAATAATGAAAAAACGAGTCATCCTTTTAACTATCGTCTTAGTTTCAGCACTGAGTTCTACTCATCTTTTGGCTGCTGAAAAACTACGAGTTTATGCTGCATCGTCGATGACGAACGCGGTTAACTTGTTGGTTGAAGAGTTTGAGAAAGATCATTCTGTCGATGTTATTCAAGTGTATGCGAGCACGTCGTCTTTGGTGCGCCAAATTGAACGAGGTGCGCCAGCAGACATTTTTATCTCGGCAAACGAAAAATGGATGACGCATTTAGTCGATCGCCAATTGGTTAATAGTGACAATGTCACAAACTTGTGCGAAAACGAACTCGTGTTAATTTCCCCGAAAGAGACGCCAATATCTTTGGACCTCTCAAGCGGTGACCAATGGGCTAAACTTCTAATGAATGAAAGACTTGCAGTTGGCAACACCATGTCGGTTCCTGCGGGTATCTATGCGAAAGAAGCGCTAGAAACGTTAGGTGTATGGGACGATGTGAAGACTCGATTGGCACCAAGTAACAATGTACGTATGGCATTGGCTTTGGTAGAGCGTAGTGAAGCTAAGCTTGGCATTGTTTACAAAACAGATGCATTGCTATCTAAAGAAGTGAACCTAGTGTCGACGTTCCCATCAGATTTACATACGTCAATACGTTACCCTGTAGCTAAATTGAGCGATAAAATCGTCGCAGAACAGTTCTATACTTTCCTAAAGAGCGAAAAAGCGAAGGACACCTTGAACAGTTTTGGATTTGAAGTGCGTTAAATGATGTATCTATCGGAATACGAATACCAAGCCTTAATGCTGAGCTTGAAAGTCGCTGGTTTTGCCATCTTGTGGCTTATTCCAATCGGCATCGGCTTGGCATGGCTGCTTGCTAAGAAACAATTTGTGGGCAAAAGCATTGTAGAAAGTATTGTCCATTTGCCTTTGGTGCTTCCACCTGTGGTCATCGGTTATTTGCTGCTAGTGATGATGGGTAGACAAGGCGTTATTGGCTCTTGGCTTAATGACGTGTTTGGTATTGTATTCAGCTTTAGTTGGAAGGGCGCTGCTCTAGCGTGTGTGGTCGTAGCGTTGCCTCTGATGGTACGTTCTATACGACTGAGCTTAGAAACCGTAGACAGTAAACTTGAAGAGGCCGCAGCTACATTGGGCGCTTCACCGCTTCGTGTGTTCTTCACTATTACATTACCGCTGATGATCCCAGGGATCATTACTGGCACCATGCTTTCATTCGCAAGAAGTCTGGGTGAATTTGGTGCGACCATCAGCTTCGTTTCCAATATCCCTGGAGAAACTCAAACTATTCCTTTAGCCATGTATACCTTTATTGAAACCCCTGGAGCTGAAATGGAAGCGGCTCGTTTGTGTGTCATTTCTATTGTGATCGCACTGAGTTCACTGATGCTTTCTGAATGGCTCAACAAAAAGTCAGCAAAACGTTTGGGGGGTAACGCATGAGTCGCATGAGCACTTTGGTCCTCCAATATCAGCAACAGCTTGGTGAAACGTTTTTTGATATTGACTTAGAATTGCCAAGTACTGGTATTACGGCAATTTTCGGTCGTTCTGGTGCAGGTAAAACTTCACTTATCAATGCCATTAGTGGTCTCAAACAACCAGATAGTGGCTTGATCAGCGTATCTGGAACCATTCTGTTTGATAGTGAAAATGGCATCAACTTACCAACGCACAAACGCAACGTCGGCTATGTATTCCAAGAATCACGATTGTTCCCACACATGAAGGTAGCTGCGAATTTAAAGTACGGCATGAAATGCGTCGATAACGCGCACTTTGAACAAATAGTCTCGCTGCTATCGTTGGACTCGCTGCTTGATCGCTATCCAGCCCGTCTGTCTGGCGGTGAGAAGCAACGTGTTGCGATTGGCCGCGCACTGTTGTCTAAGCCCAGCATTCTATTGATGGATGAGCCATTGGCGTCTCTGGACTTACCTCGTAAGCGTGAAGTAATGCCGTTTCTGGAAAACTTATCTGAAACCGTTCAAATACCGATTATCTATGTCACTCATAGCCTCAATGAAATATTACGCTTGGCAAATCACCTTGTGATCATTGAGCAAGGCAAAGTTATTTCATCGGGGATGACGGAAGAGGTATGGGCATCGAGAGCCATGCAACCGTGGCAATCTTTTTCAGAGCAAAGTTCGTTGTTTGAAGCGACATTAGCGGAACATAATGATGATTATGCGTTGTCACGTCTAACGTTAGGTAAATCAACGTCACTTTGGGTTCAAAAGGTGTCGAGCGAGCTTGGCACTACGGTAAGGCTGCAAGTGAGGGCAAATGATGTCTCTATCACGCTACAGCAGCCGCAAGGCACTTCGATACGTAATATCCTTCCTGTCACTATTAAAAGGGTAGAGACGCACCAGCAAGGCTCGAATAAGCAGAGTGTCGCTGTCGAGTTAGAACTTGAGGCCGGATGCTACCTATGGGCGACTATTACATTGTGGGCGCTGGATGAGCTGAATTTAGAAATTGGACAACGTGTCTACGCACAAATTAAAGGCGTGAGTGTCGCGCAAAGAGATATCGCGATAACGCACTAAGCTTATGCAGCAAGCTCATGCGGTAATACATTAAGATCTAACGGTAATACATTAAGATCCCAAGACGTACCTGGTTTTTGGTTTCATTTTAGAACGGGTAAAACTCGATCTTGATTCTGTGACTCGATCTTGATTCCATAAATGACTACATGGGTCATTTTATACGGTGTAACTGCCAGTTTTGCGTCATACTGTATGAGTTTCAATGCATACTTTCCGTGCGATGAGAAAAGTTAGAATTATAAGAGCCACAAAAGAACGTATAGAAAAAGCTGCAGGTACAAAAAAGCCGCATGTTTTAAATAACATACGGCTTAATCATTAAGTTTTCGTTAAGCATTCAACCTAAATTTAGGTGCTCTGAATGGCTTAGCGGATGAAAACTTCTTTGAAATCACGCTTCAAGATAGCATCACGGCGCGCTTTCTTGATTTGCTTAGCCATGTCTTTTACACAGTTATGTAAAATTTGGTCAAGCAGTTGAGCTCGGTACTCTTCTTTTTCTTCATCAGACATGCCTTCTGGAAGTTTAAGAGTAGGAAACTCCTCCATCATGTTTACACCAGCGAAAGCTTGGCTAACAGAGATTAGAGCGTGGAATTGCTCAAAGTTGTCCAAAACATTTTGTGCGCTTGCTGGAAGGCTGCTCCAAGTTTCACGCACTGCTTCTTCAGACACCTCATGAATAGAAGTAACCATGTTGTGCATCTCTTTAGGCACTTCATCAAATTCGATAACTTGGCGAAGCTCTGGTGAGATAGTGGTTAAATCGATTTCTTGTACTTCGTTGTTTGTAGCGTCTGACATAGTATTTCTCTTTAAAAAGAAACAATGCTAAAAAGATCTGTAAAAAAGTCAATATAATATAGAGATTAGGGCATGATTTAAGCCCAAATTTGAGCTACTTTGAATATTCAACACTAGATAAAGGTGATGTGATGATAGAAAAGGGATCTTCGATGCGCATATTGCTGGTTGATGACGTTCAACTGGATAGGATGCAACTCGCTATTCGACTCAAGCAACTGGGTCACGTTGTAGAAGCTGTTGGTAGCGGAAAAGAAGTCCTGAATGTTTATTCTGATTTTGATCCTGAACTCGTGTTACTGGATATCAGCATGCCAGACATGGATGGTTTTGAGGTCGCTAACGAAGTTCGTCGGCAATTCCCAGAATGGGTTCCGATCATCTTTTTGAGCGGTCATGAAGAGCCTGAAATGATCGCAAAAGCGATTGATGCCGGCGGCGATGACTATTTGATCAAACCAGTAAACAAAGTTGTTTTGAACTCTAAGTTGATTGCGATGCAGCGTATTGCGCACATGAGACGAGAGTTAAAACAGAGTACCGCCAAACTCGAAGAACTGAATATTTTACTGCAACAACAAGCCAACGAAGACGGCCTAACCAAATTATACAACCGTCGATATATGGATACTAAGCTTGAAGAGAGCATTGCGTGGCACGGACGACGTAATATATCCATGACCGTCATACTACTCGATGTTGACTTCTTTAAGCCTTACAACGATAACTATGGCCATATTCAAGGGGATAAGTGCCTGCAAGGGCTTGCCAATACTTTGAAAGAGCTCTTTGTTCGAGCTGGAGAATTTGTCGGTCGCTACGGTGGAGAAGAGTTCGTCATCATTCTGAGTGATACCGATAGCTCAGGGGCTAATTTACAGGCCAATCGTGTAAAAGAAGCACTGCATCAAATGAACTACGTCCACGACTACTCAGCAGTGTCTGATAGGGTGACAGCGTCACAAGGTGTGTTGTCATTCATCCCTGAAGGTGGTGAAGCTATCGCTTCTATTTACGAAAAGGTTGACCAAGCACTGTATCAAGCCAAGCAAAGTGGAAGAAATACCTACATACAACGCGATATTATGGAGCTTGAGCAATAGTTGACGAGCTTCGGTAGTAACCTGAATTATACTTCTAGTAGCTTATAAGCTAGGAAGTGACTTAAGTGATAAAAGAAATGCAGCATTCCAAGTCATTCGTCATGACTAACTCAAACAAAGGTCTTGTATTAACTCTGTTTGTTTCCGTGTCTCCAACCGCTGTTAACGCAGCTTCACTCTCTGAACTGGTCAGGAAAGACATTGAACAAACCTTCGCAACGAGTGTTTTGCTCAATGATACGGATGTGTTTACCTTTGGCATAAATAATTTTGATCCCAACAAAGTCTTTAGTTTGGACAATGAAGATATTGGCTCTAATGACTCAGTAAGTCGCCGACAAAATATCGCTTCCCTCAGCCTTCCTTATACCTTTGAAGTGCCAAGTTATATTGAAAACAACCATCAAGAAGTAACACTTCGTTTATCTGCGTTGCGGATAGAGAAGGATGTTCAATATGCCAGTTCAACGATAAGCGACTTTCAAAAAGAGTCTGTTGTTTCTGGTTACGTTGAGTATGCAAACGTATCCCAGTTGAACGAATACTGGAGTTTTAGTTCTGCAATTGGTAACCATATTTCCTATTATCGAAACGATTTTGAATATCGTTCTTCGTTGCTTGCACCAATTCAAGGTCAGCTGGATGGTCTTTATCTGAACACGGATGCTTGGGCATACATAATAGAGCCTAAGATAAAGTTGATGTTTGAAGATAAGAATGACTGGGGTAAATATAAACTCAGTACCAGTTGGCATTACTTTAATGGTATAGGTTGGGGAGAAGCCAATAACGGTAATATTGGTCACCCAGAAGGTTGGTACATAGCAAATGAAGCTAAGATCTTCTATGACTTAGTTCGTTGGGACAAAAACATCACATCCATGTATTCGAGTATAAGAAGAATAGATATTGGTGGGGATACTGTCGCGTCTATGGGCACTACAGCTTACTACGAAGGTAGTGTAGGTTGGTTGCTTAACCCAAATCTGTTTAATGACTGGGTCGACAATGTAGGAATAGGGTTTACTATCAATTACGGAAGTAGTTTGAAAGGAGGGAGCTTAGTCATCTTCTTTAACCAAGACTAGTCTAAGCACCAACGCTTTCGATGTTCACACCGTTAAATTACGATGTTCAGAGCTTTACATTCCAAGACTTTCAACGTCTTTAACTATCGACACACAGCTTGTTTCGGCCAGTTTCTTTTGCTTTGTACAGTGCGTTATCGGCAAGTTTCAAGACTTCTACGGGTTGTTTAGTGGTTCTACTATCAGACAGCCCAATGCTCACCGTTACGTTTACGACTTCAGTTGATTTGTTGCTCTGACCACGTTTTTTAATGCCGACTTCATGGTCGTCAGGGCGATCGTTGCTATTTCGAATCGTCATATCGTAGTTTTGTACTTCCGAAATGAGAACTTGAAGGTGCTCTTTAACCTGTTCCGAGTATTTGCCTTTAAAAATAATCGTAAACTCTTCACCACCATAGCGATAAGCTTTTGCACCACCGGTTGTTTCACTCAATATACGTGCTACCAACTTCAACACATCGTCGCCAATGTCATGCCCGTAGGTATCGTTAAATTTCTTGAAGTGGTCGATATCAACCATCGCCATTGAGTATTTTCGCCCTAAGTGCTTCATATCCACTTCTAGTGCGTGTCTACCTGGAATGTTAGTTAAACGGTCATTAAAGGCCATATCGTGGCTAGCAGAGACGACATAGATAATGAATAGCGTACCAGACAGCGAGAACATCGTACTAGAGATGTATTGCACATCAAAAAATATGAATGTACTAGTAGAAAGTAAAATTGCGCTGTATACGACAACATCAATCGCGCGGTTGTATACCAGAACTAAAATCGACGTAAGGCCAAGTAAACAAAGGCTATACAGCACTAAAACGAAAGGTAGCCTCGAGAATCCGTTAACGATAAACAGGATACCTTCGCTCCATGACTCAAATCCACCTGACTGGAAATGAGAAACAATTAATTGCGCCCATACCGTAAACAGAACGAGAACCAAAGCATATAGGAACATGGATTTCGAGTTAACGCCGTTATCTGGGAAGGCATACACCAGTAAGCATGTTACAGGAACTAAAGCGGTTAACAGAGACAGTTCTAATAGAGTGGTGCCTGTGTTGAGTGGCGTTTGTAAACGAACTTGAATGATGAGGTATGCGACGAGCATGGTTAAGGACACCATGGCCATACGACCTTGCTTAAATGTGTGGCACAGCAAAACCGCAACGCTCAATAGAATGTATGGGAGGTTGCTAGCAAACCCTAAGTTTGAATCCGTCACTAGGATGACGTTGTTCATACCTGCAAGTAATATTGCTAATAGAAGTAAGGGAAAGCAAAATCGAAATATGCTCGACGTGACGAAAGAAGATGTCATTTATGTGGTGAGCCTAACTATAATGATGATCTTATATTTTAATTTTATACGTAGGATACGGGTAAACAAGCAATTGCCAAGCTTTTTCATTAAATTATAGCAAAAACATGATCATAGCTCGCTAATTGTACAATTAAATTTATATGTGTTTCAGTTGCTATTAACCTAAGAACGAGCTAAACAGTATATATGATAAATGAAACAGCCGTTATTGATACTTAACTAAATTAAGATGGTTTGTGCTTAAGAGTTAGGTGGTTACCTAAGTAGCAATGAACAGATGTTATACGCCTAACTGCAGAAGCGGCTAGCAACAACGGTAATTAGTTACAACAATGATTAGCTGTAACAACGATTAAACTAGAAACAACCGCTCAACATGGAGGTGTAATATGCAAATCAGTGTCGATGTCCATAACTATATGGAAACTTTGGTGGGAAATGTATTAGCGACAGAAGAGTATGTTTCTGGCTATACCAACGAGCAGTTAGCCGATCTTGCGTGTTTGGCTTTAGGTCAGCTTAAACCCATCTATATTCGCTTCGATGTCGATTTTCTATCGGCATTGCCAGAGGATAAATTGGTGCTGTATAAACGAAATAGTGAGATCGCGGTCAAAAATGCAGAAAGTATGATCATTGACGACAGAAGGCGAGAGCGTGACGACAATGTACCCGTAATCTTTAGTCAACATAATTTTGATGATGACGTTGAATTACAATGGTATGAAAAGCCATTGTTGAGCGGTAAACAGTCATGATAGTTTACGGTTAATGCGGTCATTTAAGGAGTAAAAACGTGGGATTCTTTTCTAGATTATTTAGTGGCAAAGAAAAAACCGAACAAAAAGTAGAAATTGAGCCAGTCGAATACAAAGGCTTCAATATCTATCAAGATGCCATTGCTGAATCTGGTCAATACCGTGTAGCTGGGCGAATCGAGAAAGAATTTGATGGTGAAATCAAAACCCATCGTTTTATTCGTTCAGATGTTGTTTCAAACAAACAAGATGCCGATGAACTGATGCTTAAAAAATCGCAGATGTTCATCGACCAAATGGGCGATAGCATTTTTAGCTAACCAAATAGGGTTAGAATTGATGTTGGTCATAATTTAGAGAGCTTTCAGTGTATATGCTGAAAGCTCTTTTTAGTTTTAGGAACAAAGAACAGCTAGTAGGTTGTTATTTAAAGGAATATTTGCAAGTGGTTTGACCTCTTGGCTCAAAAGAGGCGTCATTTCTTCAAATGAAGTGCTCCAATTCCATCCAAATCGTTATAAGTAATAACTTTTCCTGTTCTTTGAATAAAACGCTTGAAGTATTAGTTGTCGTTAGATACAAACGAATAAGTCATTGTGCCAATAGTCAAGGAATAGCTATGCAAATTGGTGTACCAAGAGAAACACTCGCAGGTGAAACGCGAGTCGCTGCTTCGCCGAAATCGGTAGAACAGCTTCTAAAATTAGGATTTGAAGTTTGTGTTGAATCACAAGCAGGTGCGTTAGCAAGTTTTGAAGATGCAGTTTATGAACAAGCTGGAGCAAAAATTGTCACCGCAGATGAAGCTTGGAAATCCGATATTATTTTTAAAGTTAACGCTCCGATCGTTGACGAAACTACAAATGAAATTGATCTTCTTAAAGATGGCGCAACATTGGTCAGCTTTATTTGGCCAGCTCAGAACTCAGAATTAATGGAACAATTGTCCACTCGTAATATTAACGTGATGGCGATGGATTCTGTACCTCGTATTTCAAGAGCTCAAGCGTTAGATGCATTGAGTTCTATGGCTAACATCGCGGGTTACCGTGCTGTTGTTGAGGCGGCGCATGAGTTTGGTCGATTCTTCACAGGTCAAATTACGGCGGCAGGCAAAGTTCCACCAGCGAAGGTACTGGTTGCTGGAGCGGGTGTTGCTGGCCTAGCAGCAATTGGCGCTGCGGGTAGTTTGGGTGCGATCGTTCGTTCGTTCGATGTTCGTCCTGAAGTAAAAGAGCAAGTTGAGTCTATGGGCGCTGAATTCTTGGAAGTGGATTTCAAGGAAGATACCAGCGCGGGCGACGGCTACGCAAAAGAGATGTCTGAAGCATTCAATAAGAAAGCTGAAGAACTGTATGCAGCTCAAGCTAAAGATGTCGATATCATCATTACAACGGCGCTGATTCCAGGTCGTCCGGCACCTAAGCTGATTACCAAAGAGATGGTAGACAGCATGAGTGCTGGTAGTGTGATTGTTGACCTTGCGGCAGCCAATGGCGGCAACTGTGAATATACCGTTGCGGATCAAGTCATAACAACGGCTAACGGCGTGAAAGTGGTAGGTTACACAGATATGGTTGGTCGACTACCGACTCAATCATCTCAACTGTATGCAACGAACCTAGTTAACTTGCTGAAACTGCTTTGCAAAGAGAAAGATGGCAACATCAATATTGACTTTGAAGATGTCGTGCTACGCGGTGTTACCGTGGTTAAAGAGGGTGAAGTCACTTGGCCTGCACCACCAATTCAAGTTTCAGCTCAACCACAACAAGCTAAGCCCAAAGCGGTTAAACCGGAGCCTAAAGTTGAAGAGCCGGTTTCTCCAATTAAGAAAGTGGCAGGCATGGCGGTTGCTGTAGGTGCATTTGCTTGGGTAGCTTCGGTTGCTCCTGCTGCGTTCTTATCTCACTTTACCGTTTTTGTACTCGCTTGTGTGGTGGGTTATTACGTCGTTTGGAATGTAAGCCATTCTCTGCATACGCCTTTGATGTCCGTAACTAACGCGATTTCAGGAATCATTGTAGTCGGTGCACTGTTACAGATAGGACAAGGAAGTGGCGTTGTCACGTTCTTATCATTTATTGCCGTATTAATTGCAAGTATCAACATCTTTGGTGGCTTTACCGTAACCAAACGTATGCTTGAAATGTTCCGTAAAGACTAAGGAGTGACAGATGTCTGAAGGATTAGTACAAGCAGCTTATATTGTGGCTGCTGTATTCTTTATTATGAGCTTGGCTGGGTTGTCGAAACAGGAATCTGCGCGTGCAGGTAACTATTACGGTATCACGGGTATGGCAATCGCGTTGATCGCGACGATCTTTGGCCCACATTCTGCAGGTATTGTATGGATCATCATTGCTATGGTGATCGGTGGTGGTATTGGTATCCACTACGCAAGAAAAGTAGAAATGACTGAAATGCCTGAGCTGGTGGCAATTCTGCACAGCTTCGTAGGTATGGCAGCAGTACTTGTAGGTTACAACAGTTACATTGATCCACCTGCTACTGTTTCTATCAACCCTGCTGATATTCATGCAGAGCACGTGATCCACCTAGTGGAAGTGTTCCTTGGCGTGTTTATAGGTGCGGTGACGTTCACGGGTTCTATTGTTGCGTTTGGTAAGCTTCGTGGCGTTATCTCTTCGTCTGCATTGAACATCCCTCATAAGCATAAGTGGAACCTAGCGGCGATCGTAGTTTCTACACTACTGATGATCATGTTCGTTAAAGCGGACGGCAGCATGTTTGCGCTAATGGTGATGACTCTTATCGCATTCGCATTCGGTTACCACCTAGTGGCATCGATTGGTGGCGCAGATATGCCAGTGGTTGTCTCTATGCTGAACTCATATTCTGGTTGGGCAGCAGCTGCGGCAGGTTTCATGCTTGCGAACGATCTGCTTATCGTAACCGGTGCATTGGTTGGTTCGTCAGGTGCAATTCTTTCTTACATAATGTGTAAGGCGATGAATCGCTCTTTCATCAGCGTTATTGCTGGTGGATTCGGGCAAGATGTGGTTGTGTCTGATGGTGATGAAGAGCAAGGTGAACACCGCGAAACATCAGCTGAAGACGTGGCTGACATGCTTAAAAACTCAAAGTCAGTCATCATCACTCCTGGATACGGCATGGCAGTAGCTCAAGCTCAATACCCAGTGCATGAAATCACTGAGAAGCTGCGAGCGCAGGGCATCAATGTTCGATTTGGTATCCACCCAGTTGCTGGTCGGTTACCGGGTCACATGAATGTGTTACTTGCTGAAGCAAAAGTACCTTACGATATCGTTCTTGAAATGGACGAACTCAACGATGACTTCAATGAGACCGATACTGTTTTGGTTATCGGTGCAAACGACACAGTGAACCCTGCAGCACTTGAAGATCCAAATAGTCCAATAGCTGGCATGCCAGTACTTGAAGTTTGGAATGCTCAGAACGTTATCGTATTCAAGCGTTCGATGAACACAGGTTATGCAGGTGTGCAAAACCCGCTGTTCTTCAAAGAGAATACGCAGATGTTGTTTGGTGATGCGAAACAGAGCTGTCTCGGTATTCTAGAGCATCTATAGGAAACACTTTTTAAGTATTTTCTAAGCAAAAGCATTAAGTCGTAACTAAATAAGGAGCTCATTAGAGCTCCTTTTTTTTGTTCATCTGAAAGTCGCTGTATCCTAAAGCAACAATCTATGACCCATAAGCAGCAATCTATGGCCCATAAGCAATAAGCACAGTCCGATAGACGGCCGTAAAACTCATTTGAATGAAGTTATAACGACTCAAACGATTAGCGAGTACAGCTGTGCAACATAGCCCTAATATGATCGAATTTGTCGCTATAACTCGTCATTAGCACGGTTTTTCATGCGGTTATAAATTTATCTTTGATAACGAATGGTATATATTTGATTGATCCATATGAATTTGCGTTGGTTTGTTATCATCAAAAGAACATTTACTCTGCTTATCGCTACATTATCAGTTTCAGTGAACGCGTTTGCTGACTCTTTACCTGAGCGTATCGATAACTTCACTAAACTTTTTGATCATGAAATGGCAATTGAATCTTATGATATTCGACTGCTTCAGGCTGATTACCCGACTCGCTTGATCATGCCGTCTTCTATGCTGCCGCAAACTGCTGAATACCCACTAAAAGACATCCAACGCTTATACCGGTTATCAAAAACATGCAGCGGAAAGTTGCCCTTAAGCCCTCTAATCACAGAGCCTTTGGTCTTTACTCGTGCAATGTGTAAAGGGACTAAACTTTCTGATCGTTGGTTTACTCGAAGTGGTTTGATTCATCCCGGTGGCGGTTCATATGCCGCACGCTACGTTGAGTTATACCCAGAGAAATTTGACTCGTTGAAGCGCTACATGCACATTCAAGAGCGACCGAACACAGAACACGATGAACTACTGTCTCGTCTACAGAAGATGGACAACGAAGCCATAACAGCTTTGCTAGCGGGTGCGAGTATGTTTGTTGAGCTTGATGAAATGTGGGTCAAGCGCGGCGATAGATATTACCTGTATAAAGAATCAGTTTGGAACGAAAATGCTACGCTCGCGGGCTTATCCTTTAGTTTGTCCTCAGAAGGCAACAGCTGTTTCGTCCAGCGCGGCAATGTATGTTGGGAAATAGAAGATCATTCAGAGCTTCTGCAGATCGCCATGTTTATTTTGGTGATTGCCAATATCCTACTCGTGTTGGGGTGGGCGGTTTACCGTTGGAACAGTAAAAAACAAGAGATGAAGAGCCGCATGCTGGTTCTTCAAATTCTAACGCATGAATTAAGAACACCGATTGCGAGTTTGTCATTAACAGTTGAAGGGTTTAGGCGAGAGTTCGAACACTTGCCAGAATCGGTATATGATGAATTTCGTAGGTTGTGTGAAGATACACGTCGTTTAAGGCAGTTGGCAGAAGCAAGTAAAGACTATTTGCAATCAGACAACCAACCGCTTGCAACAGAGTGGGTGCCAAGTGTTGAAGAGTGGCTTCAATACAAAGTTGAAGAAGACTTTGCACCGGGCATTGAACTCCGCGTAAACAAAGATATTGCTGCAAAAGTAAACGTATATTGGTTAGGAACGTGTATAGATAACCTGATCAGAAATGCCGTGAAATACGGCGTTGCCCCGGTGATACTAGAACTGAATACTTCTGACAAGAAGCTGACATTCAAAGTTATAGATAATGGAGACTTGTCTCGCAAAGATTGGGGGCAACTAAGAAAGCCATTCGTAAGTAAGAGTGGACTCGGTTTAGGTCTGACGATAGTAGAATCTATGGTCGGAAAAATGGGCGGTCACATGACGCTTATCGGCCCCCCAACAACATTTATTTTGGAGATACCTTGTGAAACAGACATTGCTTCTCGTTGAAGACGATAAAAATTTAGCTGACGGTTTATTAGTTAGCCTTGAGCAAGCTGGATATGAATGTTTACATGCCGAGCTGATCTCTGAAGTTGAAGGCTATTGGGAACAAGCGGATCTTGTGATCCTAGACCGTCAACTTCCTGATGGTGACTCAGTAGATTCACTTCCAGGTTGGAAGAAAAAGAAAGACATCCCAGTTATTTTGCTTACGGCTCTCGTGACAGTAAAAGACAAAGTTGCCGGCCTAGACTCAGGTGCGAATGACTACCTGACGAAACCATTTGCAGAAGCTGAACTGTTTGCTCGAATCCGTGCACAACTACGCCTACCTGATGCTGAAGATCAAGATGCATCAAAAGTGATGGCTCAAAACCTTGTCATTGACAAAGCAACACGTGAAGTGTTTTTTAACGAACTGGAAGTCACGTTAACGCGTACGGAATTTGATTTACTATTATTCTTGGCAAGTAATCTTGGTCGAGTGTTTACTCGTGATGAGCTACTAGACCACGTTTGGGGTTACAACCACTTCCCAACAACTCGTACTGTAGATACACACGTTCTGCAACTAAGACAGAAGTTGCCAGGTTTAGAAATTGAAACCTTACGTGGCGTTGGCTACAAGATGAAAGCGTAATGAAAAAAGCCTTACTTCCACTACTCATTTTATCAAGTGTCATCAATACTGCACACGCAGCCGATTGGTTTAAGGACAGTGATGCACTGACACAAGTGCACAAGCACCTGCTAGATAATGATTTAGCATTGATGTTTGATTCATTGGTGGAAGTTTGGCAAATCAATGCTTCGCAATCTCGCGAAGATCATCTCAAGCAGCTGTTCGAGCAAGCATTGAACAAAGATTGTGGGAAAACGCTCACCAAAAACACTTTACCGGACTGGATAAGCTCGGTCGTCGTGAAAAGACACATTATCCAAAGCCCAGGCAGGGAAACATTCCGTGTGGCGATTGACGTTGAATCGGAAAGCAACATCCAAGACATCACCTTTGAGAAGTGGGTCGACAAGGTCGTTTCGTCTGATAGTGAGTTCACCAAAGGTAACCCTGTAATCAATAACACTTCAGTGAGTGTATACAGCAAACGTTATAGCTTAGCGTCTCAACTCGATTCTGGACTTTATCGCCTGACTGTAAAAGGAAATAGCGGTAACTCCTGGAGCACTTGGGTCATTCTTGGTGAAGTGGTTATGCGTCAACAAGTTCGTTGGGCATCTAAAGACTCTTGGTTGATCGATAAAAAAGCACTGCTGAACCCGTACTGCCCATTACCAAAGTTAGACGTAGGTTTGTACGATTATGTCGATGAACGGTATAAGCAGGTGTGGGGTAAAAGTTATGAATCCGATTATCCGACCAATTTAACGGGTGAAGAACTGCCCAATGATCGTTATGTTTTAGCTGTTTCAATGGTACATTCGCGCTGGCAAGGTGACATAGCGATAGAGCAAGCACAAACTATCAGTAAAACTTATGATATTTCTAGCGAAGAGTAGCTAAAGTAATTTAGAATTGAGCCGTTAATAATGTAAGGGATCTAACAAAGATAAACGGCATGAAAAATACAACTAAACTACTCGCAGCATCAATTGCATTCGCCAGTCTTCCTCTTTCAGCAGCAAACTACGCCATTGAAGCGCGTGGTGATGCGATGGGTGGTGTTGGTGTTGTTTCAGCAAACTTCCTAACAGCTCCATTCTATAACCCAGCACTTGTTGCTATTTACCGTCGTAACGATGATATGGGTATGATCACGCCAAGTTTTGGTGGTAGTTATAATGACCCCCAAGACATGAAATCAAATATTGATTCCGCTCTGGCTGCGACAAACACTGCAGATTTAGATGCAGCTCTTAAAAAACTCGATGGTAACCAAGCTAATGTTGAACTTGGTGGTGTTGTCGCATTCGCTATCCCAAATCAATTTATAGCGGCTAACCTATTCGGCAAAGCCTATACAGAATCGTTTGCTACACCAAATGTTTACAATGAAGCGTCAGCGACAGATGCCGATAAGCTTGAGTTGTCGACGGTAGAAGCCGTTGCTATTGGTGTTACCGAAGTTGGATTAACTCTCGCTAAATATCAAACCTTTATGGGGCAGCATATTTCATTTGGTATCACGCCTAAACTTCAACGTATTTACACATACAACTACGTTGCTTCTGTTAAGAGCTACGATTTGTCTGATGTAAGAGACAATGGTGAAGGTGAAACTTCTTTTAATATGGATGCTGGCGCGCTTTGGTTCACAGGTCCATTTCGAGTTGGTTTTTCGGCTACCAACTTAATATCTAGAGATATCAATACCAAAGATACATCTCAAACTTTAACGAGCACGACCAGCGGTGTGACACACAAAGTCGGTGGCCAATACGCATACAAACTAGAGCCAGTATATACCGTAGGTGCTGGTATCGTAGCGGACTACTTCACGCTTAGTGTCGACTATGACTTAAATGAAACCGAAAAGTTTACTTCGTTCAAAGATAATGAACAGATGATTCGCGTTGGTACAGAAGTTGATGTTCTGCGTCAGCTACAGCTAAGGGCAGGGTACTACAAGAATTTGGCATACTCTGGTTCAGAAAGTACAGTCACTGCAGGTATTGGTTTGTCGCCACTCAATTTGTTCCAGTTAGATTTAAGTGCTAACTACACAAATGAAAATGCAATGGGTGCATCAATCAATTTCCTTGCTAGTTACTAACAGTCCTTATATAGTTCTGCTCCTAAATAAAGGAGCAGACTATGCTAAACGACTTACCAACCCTTTCTCACGAAGAACAACAGAAAGCTGTTGAACGAATTCAAGAAATGATGACCCAGGGCATCAGCACAGCACAAGCTATCAAAATCGTTGCTGAGCAAATTCGTGAAGAAATGAGTAATAAAGAAGAGTAGGGCATTAGCCCTTCTTTTTTAACAACTTAGTGCACTATAACTAAATATATTACCCTCTAGTATATTATATCGCACATACCAACTCTTTAGTTATCCTAAATTCCGAGCTATTCAAAACCATTAAATGCCGTTTATTCAGTAAGTTACGTTGGAGTAATCCACTTATCAGGCTTTTCTTGGCTTCTATTTGTAATTAAATTACAGCACGAACTGAAAGTAATACAACTATCATTTCGGGTGTCAGTATTTGTGCCACCCTGTCTAAGTGGTTAAATCTATGGCGTTTTTTAAGGCTAGTGACGTTGTGACTTCCATTTTTAGTGGATCAGAGTGCGTGATTAGAAGCGTGACGGGAGCAGAATAATAAGGATTTCCTCGAAGAGCAGCGCGAGATAAATAACGACGGTAATGTTCAAAACCGATACCGCGAGTGACTTACGACTGCTTAGAGAAAGCTTTTACTAGCCAGATATGTGCGGTTTAGAACAAGTAGTTAGGAAGCTTAGAAACGATACATATAACCTGAGAATGCGATTAATGGCGTCTTGATTGAGTATTGGAAGAGAGTTGAATGTGTAACTGCAGTCTAGTCAAGCGAGCTTTAGTACAACTTTGCGACTTGGTTTCGTCCGTTGTCTTTCGCTTGGTAGAGTGCCTTGTCTGCACGTTTAATTGCAGAACGTATCGATTCATGTTGCTTAAGCTGTGTTACTCCAGTCGAAGTCGTTACTTTAAGCGCTTTAGGCCAAACGCTTTGGTCGATTGCTAGGTATAGATTATTGATAGATTCGTTACACTGTAGCGCAGTTTGCTCCAGGCAAACTAAAAGGAACTCCTCACCACCCCAGCGATAAAGTAAATATTGCTCACCAAGGCTTTCGTTCGCCGTTGCGACAAACTGAATAAGTACTTTGTCACCCACTTCATGACCATGTTGATCATTGATTTGCTTAAAATGGTCTAAATCAAACAAAGCGATGTGAATGGTTTTTCCTTGCTGAGCTAACCATTCAAAATCATAGAAAGCATCTAAAGCTTCAGTTCTGTTCCTACAGCCGGTCAACGGGTCGGTCGTTGCCTTTATCTTTAGCTCTTCAATTTCTTGAGTCAACAAACGTTGTTGCTGTGCGGCATCTGTTCTTGTTCTTCTGGCTAGATATAACGCACAAGATATATAGTAAATCGCATACAGCACCCATAAACTAATTAAGAGTTTTCCTAGTACAAACTTGTCGATCGTCTTGCCGTGAAAAACGATGCTTTGTACTGTCAGTTTATGGTGCCCATCAAGTGTGCTAGCACCAAGCCCTAACTCAACCGACACAGCGTTGGTAACGTCTACGGCGCTATTCGTAATAGGGTGGTTGTAATAGTCGATCCACCACAAAGGGACATTGAAATAATCTAAGTCGATGTGTTTTCTATCGGGTAACGAGAAATCTAAACGATTGAACTTATTAGACATAGCGTCACCTTGAACGCTGTAATTCTCGTCGTAATTTCGAATGTAAAAGCGAAACCTTGGCTGTTCTTGGCCTTCGTAATCCATATTGATGGTCACTGAGTCATACACTGAGAGATCCAGACCTTTAGCTTCCGTAGAGATAACGAACTCAATCTCACAGAATGGCGAGCTATAGGTACGCTTAAAGTCACACTGTAACTCAATGGTGTCTTCTGACTTATACAGCACCCCTTTGGTGCCACCATTATGTTCTTGGTCAGTGTTAACGAGTGTAGGGAATCTATCTGGAGTGATAACGTAGTTTTGATCCATGATCATATGGTAAGAGATAAACGACAGTAGAGTGGCAGCGAGGCAAAAAACCGAAAGGAATATATTGATTTGCCTGAATACGTTGTCGCTCAAAATGTTAATCATCCATACATGTAACGTTGTGGTAATGCGTGATGTCACCGCAAGCAGAGATTCTATCGAGTATTCACATTCGTACCCAATAGTTAAAATTGAATTGAAGATTATACAGAAAAGTTAATGATTAAACTGATTTTTAGAACGAATTCTGTACGCAGACCCTTAATTCTGAATGTTATTTGCTCAATAAGTGCGGTTTTTACGGGGGTAATAGTTTTACTGTATATTTATACAGTTAAGTTTGAAGTAGCTCGGTTTGTCGTTATCAGAGTTATGTGTGCGAGTTTTATGGCTTGCTGTGACAACGAGTCACGAGGCCACTGTTACTGTTCGTCAATTAGAGTGGAGGGTAGTTATGTTGCAGTGTCACTTTTGGGTTCCAATTTTATCGCAACACTCTGTTAGCTATGTAAGCCTTCTTGTCGTTCATTCCCAATTACGCGCCATATGTCGAACAAGGCTTCAATGCACTGCAGAACATCCATAACCCTTATTGGTTTGTAGTCGGTGCCGTTGTTGTCGATACGCTAGGCATGCGTGCCATGGTGCGATACCTACTTGAATACTACGCATCTCGATGGAAAACGAAGTGATGGCGTTCCTTGATGCGTTAATCATCGCTCTTATTACAGGTGGAGTCTCAAGCCTTGGCACAATTGCGGCTTTGAAAACAGACGTCAACTGGATAAAGCGAGTGCAACAAGACCAAGAGCAACGGATACGAAAACTGGAGAACCCCAATGAAAGGACACAAGTGCAAAGGTCGTCGACCAAACGGCCAACTTAAGAAAGGTTACACGCTCAAGAACGGGCGTGTGGTAAGGGCGAACACCACACGAAAACGCTACAAGAAACGCCGATGATTCACAGCAATCGAAAGGGCTATTTTTTTAGGAAAGTAGCCCTTTCTGCATTTCTACGACGAGAATCCACACTTTAAGCATCCAGTTTTACAGCTAATGATTTAAATCACTGTTATAAATAGGGTTAATGAGTATAATCCTTTCCCATAAATCAGACTAGACAGAAAAACTCTGTATTTAAATGCAGAATTTTCTATCTAATAAGCGTTAGTTCTACTTATTAAATGTGCGTACTGGTTCATATGCGTGATTCACTTCTCATTCATATGCGCAGCTACTCCGATATCATTCTCAGGATTTATAAAACAACAATTGAGGTTAAAATGAGTGCTAGGTATTGCGACAAATGTGGTCAAAAAACAGAACATAAAGAATTGATTAAGCAAAAACCGTCCAAATATGGCAATAGTAAGAAAGAAAAGTTTAAGGAATTTCTTGCGGGTTTTTTGGGTGGGATGGCTAGTCCAGCAGGAGCGTCACTAGATTTAATCGATCGCTATGTAGTTTGTTTAGAGTGTGGTACTAAAACATTAGAAAATCATGGCGATGAATTTCAATAAATTGTGTTTTGTCCAGTCTAAGTCGTAGAGCTAACAACAAATAAGGATTAAGGTGTTGCGTAGCCAACACTAAATCCCAAGTGTTGAACA
>NZ_JBFSPI010000057.1:0-33798 GCF_041464685.1 Vibrio sp. 10N.237.312.B06 | reverse complement strand
GACAGCTCGGAAGGATCCTTCAACCGATCACTTTGGCTTTAACTGATCGGCATTACTCCTTGAGAGGAGCCTTTTGATTAGTGACTATTCGCTTATGTTTTTATTTTAAAATGCTTCTTCGAGCGTTTGTTCATTCTTTTTTCCTGCTTGTTTCTCGCTTATTTCTACCTCTTTCAAGCGCGCCGTAAAGTGTCTTAACACAGGCGGTTCATAGGTAAAGTCGAGCCCTTTCACTTTCCCAGCATTCTCTTTTACTTTCTCGAATGCTTCGATAATGAAATCCATGTGGGTTTGTGTGTACGTCGCGCGTGGAATGGTTAAGCGCAATAATTCTGCAGGGCATGGATGTTGCTCGCCCGTTGCAGGATCACGGCCTTGCAGTAAAGAACCAATTTCAACCGCTCTAATACCTGCCACTTTGTACAGTTCACACGCCAAAGCATGCGCGGGGAATTGGCCTGCTGGAATATGAGGAAGCAGTTTACCCGCATCCACAAACGCAGCATGACCGCCTGCTTGCTGACACACGATACCCATCGCTTCTAAGCCATCAACAAGGTATTGAACCTGACCAATGCGGTATTCCAACCAATCTTGACGCATGCCGTCATAAAGGCCAACCGCCAAACGCTCCATTGCACCGCCCTCTAAGCCACCATAAGTTGGGAAACCCTCTTGAACGACACACAAGGTTCGACATTCTGTGTAAACATCCATGAATGACTCATCTTTAAAGCAGAGTAAGCCGCCCATCTGTACCATCGCGTCTTTCTTAGCAGACATGGCTAAACCATCCGCGTATTTGTAAGATTCGTGTGTGATCTGTTCGATTGTCCAATCTTGATAACCGACTTCACGCTGCTGAATGAAGTAAGCATTTTCAGCGTAGCGTGCAGAATCCATAATTACTGGGATATCGTACTTCTGAGCGATTTCATACACGGCTTTAAGGTTGGCAATAGAGACAGGTTGTCCACCAGCAGAGTTACAAGTAATGGTACTCACAATGTAAGGAACGTTAGCCGCGCCCGCTTCTAAGATCGCTTCTTCCAGTTTCACCACATCGAAGTTGCCTTTAAAATCCGCATTCACTGAAGTATCAAATGCTTCTTTGGTATAAACGTTTTTCGCCACACAGCAATTCACTTGAGTGTGACCTTGTGTTGTATCGAAGAAGTAGTTAGACAGAGCAACCATTTTGCTGCGATCGAGTCCCTTTTCCATTTCGCGCTTCTTGATAAGAACAGGAATGTAGATCTGCTCTGCGCCGCGCCCTTGGTGCGTTGGAATCGTCAACTCGTAACCGAAGATATCTTTCACCGCATTCGACAATGCATAGTAACTGCGACTACCACTGTAAGCTTCATCCCCCATTAACATCGCGGCTTGCATGCGCTGAGTAATAGATCCTGTTCCGCTGTCTGTCAGTAAGTCGATAAACACATCATCACTATCAAGTAAGAATGGGTTCATCCCCGCATCGACAATGGCTTGTTCACGATAGGCACGAGTTGTTCTTTTTACTGGCTCTACAACACGAATACGAAACGGTTCTGGTAGATGTTTGAAGTTTTCCATAATAATACCTTTCAATACATTCCGATCAGGTCGAAATCTATTTTCTTTAGATGTCACGAATCCTCACCATTAAATTATTAGTTCCGTATAAATACACACATAAAATTAACAGTGAAAATAAAAAATTAAAAAATGACTTATTAATCAAACCTAAACAGAGGCTGAGATAATTAGCGAGAACGACAAAACAACGAATATTCCGCACGAAATAATAAGTGCGATATTCATGCGTTCAAAGGTTATCAAAGCTGCTGATAGGTAAACAAAGCATGCTGCTTTGCTGGCGCGTGACGCCTAGAGGGTACTACTCTGAAGAAAGGCGGAACGAGAGCTGGTGATCTAAGGTATACCAAGCTAACAAGGTTAGCCATGTTGTTGATTGCCATTTCAGATACATGTTCACAATATATCCCTACGTTGAAATCAAGATGAACCGAAAATTAAATATAGTGCAATTGTTTTATAAATACAGCTTAGAAAAGTATAAATGTGATCAAAATTTGGAATGGTAATTAAATACGATAGCATGTTATATAAACTGTGAATCACAGCCGTTTATATACTATTAAACTAGTTCAACGAGTTACTTAATAATATCGAATCTCTTTTGAACTCAATATCTCTCTAATAAGAGGCGAAGATGGCTGTTTTCTAAAAAGCTATCTTCTAGAAATCTACTAAGCTAAAAACGCCAAGCTCTGATGAGGCTCAAACCTCACCAGAACCGTATTCGCAGTGAATGACTTACTTCTTCTTAACCACTTGTTTAATCGCCATTTCAGCTAACTTCGGAGTCGCGGCTTTCAACGCACTTGGTGCCACCTTCTTACCGACTTTTACTGCTTTATTCAGTTGGCCTTTAACCGACGTGCCTCTTTTCATGGCTTCTAAACGTTGGCGGTTTCTCTGAACGTTATTTGCGTCAGCGATACGCTCAATCAACGTCTGCCTTAAAGTATCTAAACCAAACTGTACCTTTTCTGGCGCAATCGCCAGCGGCAAAGCGATGTCCGGCTGCAACAATGTTTGATTATATTCGAGCGCTTGAGCAATGATCTTTGCTTTGGTTGATGTTGGGTTCTCTAAGTCATACGGCGGTTGCCACTCATCTACAGGCTTTAACCTATCTACTTGATTCACAACTGACACCACAATCGGCTTCTTGCGTGAGATGTTCTTAGGATCATCATAGAAAGCATCAAATCTATCTTTCAACTGCTTATCCAAATCACGTGCAGACTGGTTGGCTTTAAGCACCCATAACACCACATCGGCTTGGGTCATCTCTTTCAGCATTAAGGCTTCGGTTTTAGGATTGCCATCAAGCCCTTGAAGATCAACCACGCGAACATCATTATCGTCGACAAACGCGTTGTAGACGGTTGATGTATCGGTTGATGGTAGAACATCGACCTCGGCAACCAGCTCTTGCTTAAGAGCGTTGATAAGTGAAGATTTACCCGAACTTGTTTGCCCAACCAGCACGATTCGCACAGGCTCTAACTCAGGAGCAAAGCGTTGTTCGTCGAGTTCAGAAACATCGGACGCTTTAAGTGCTTCATCTTCAATGCTGAAACGTCCGCTATAGAGATCAATCGCCACCGCCGCAACTTCATCTAATAAAGCTTGTTTAGCGGCGTATTGCATGTCATCAACCACACCTCTTGTCATTGAAGATGTCGCTTGCTCTCTCCCTAAATCAGAAACAACTTTTAGCGGGTTCAAATAGAGGTTTTTGAGGTGATTCCCCCAAATAGCGGCCTTAACGATCTTTTGCCCTAGCTCGCCATATTTATCATAGGCTTCGTAGCCCGCCTTAATGTAAGAAACCTTGAGATACTCAATGCCCGGTATATGCTCTCGCACTACCAGTTTGTAGCGTCGGCTTACCTCTTCGAACAGCTTTAGCCCTTCAGGAATCGAGAAATCGAGCGATTTCTTATCAAACTTTTTCGCCACAAACTCAAGTACTTCTAAACCGGTTTGGTCTAGGTTGCCCCACTCTATGTCGACCATTAATTGTTGGCGTACATGGTGTTTTGAATCATTCCAGATCGACAGTTCTTTTTGAGACCAATCAGTCGAAGCCTTAACCAATGCATCGTTGATATCAGCTTTGTTATGTTGTGATTCAGAATCAGAACTTCCCTCGCTAATGTCGTCGCTCTCTTTATTTGAGAAGGGCTCCGTACTTGAAGATCGGCGTGAAGAGCGGCTTGAAGAATCGCGTGAAGAACGACTAGAAATGAACAAGGGAATGGTGAATACCAAGGTACTCACGGCAATGGCAATCGACATTTCGAGTAGGTAACCGTATTTGATCGCCAAGAAGACACCAAAACCCATCATGATAATGCTTGGGAAGATCGCCGAAATCAGGGCAATGCCCCAGCGGCCGCTCGATAGCACCGCCAGTAATCGAAATAGGTTTCTAATTTTCTTCATAGCCCGACGCCGCCTTTCCTTTTTTCAGGGATTCTTTGTAGATCTTCTGCATCTCTTGTTCAGACACTTCTTCGCCTTTGTTCTTATGATAGAAGTAAAAACAAGCCGCGCGACCTAAACCATAAGAGGTGCCGAAACTCATTGCCGCTGCAGCCACCGCCCCTACCGTTTGACCATAAACTGGAATCAGCTTTATCAACTGTCGAGTGCCCAGTTTCATTCCGTATTGCAAAGCAAAGCTGCTTCCCAGAGTGCCTATCAGCTCACTGAAGACTCTCTTGTTCCACTCGACCCCATATTGATTCGCTAAACTATGTAGCATTTTCGCTTGAATCGCAGGTACCGACACCAAACCAACACCCGGAATCAGGTCGCTCGCTGCCGCACTTCCCGCATACCAAAGCACTTCGTTTTCTACTTGATCAAAGTTGGCTTCTTCCTGTGTGGAGTGCTCTTTGTCTTGCACCATCATTCCGATCACCGGAAGAATACTGGTCAGCTTTTCTAACAAGATGTCATAGTTGTAAATTGAACCACTGTTATTGCTCGAGTCATCCGTTTCGAAATCCACCGCGACGGATTCAAACTCTTTACCCCAAGCCTTCTCTACTTGGTTGGTGTTGAACTGAACCTGCCTTGCTCGATCTATTTCACTGGAAGACAACACTGCAGTATGAACAAGCAGCAAGTGTTTAATTTTCTTCTGTTTCTTAATCTGCTTTAGAGCCGCAAGCACTGAGGATTGTTCAGGTTCGTCGGCTTTCATTACAACGACTAACGCATTACCTGCCTGACCAATCTCTTCCAGATCCTCTTTCGCATCATAATTCGCTTCGCTTAGTCCTCTGGTATCGAGAAAGCGCATCACCGGTTTGTCTTGTGGGAATTCGTAAGACATCGCCGTCATGGTACAAGGCGCAAAACCATTGCCGACTTCAACAGAGGAGTCCCCCGTGACCGCTTGAATAAACGATGACTTGCCCGCCCCCGTTTTTCCCAATAGCCACAATGTCGGCAGATGCTGACGCTGGTATTCATGGGCCTGAGTAAGATCTGGGTTCTTGCTCGGATTAATGAAGTCTTTTATTTGGTCAAACATGTTTAGAGTAACGCTCACTTGATGTTGAGATTCGAGTTGATGACAAAGCAATACTGACTTATATAATCACAAATCATATTAAACTTATGTTTGTTCAGTCGCACAGGTTTACAATGCCTAAACGCTTGTTTTTATTTGCGCGCTCATTTTTATAGACGCTTTTTTATACGTGCGGGTATCATCGTATTGATTCACGCATCGAACAAACATCAACAAACACAGAGAAGTAAAAGGTAAGTATGGAACAAATTTATTTAGCTGGCGGTTGCTTATGGGGCGTACAGGAATTTATTAAGTACGTTCCTGGTGTTATCTGCACAGAAGCAGGCCGTGCCAATGGAAGCGCCCAGCTAACAGAAAACGGGACGACACAATGCGATAGCACGCAATGCAATGGCACACAAAGCGATTACGATGGCTACGCAGAGTGCGTACAAATAGAGTTTGATCCAAGTATCACGTCAGTAACGATTCTGATGGAACACTTGTTTGAGATTATCGACCCTTACAGCGTGAATCAACAAGGTGTCGATGTGGGAGAGAAGTACCGCACAGGCGTTTACAGCACTAACGCAGAACACTTAACCGAAGCTAAGCACTATATTTCTTCAAGAGATGATGCCGACCGTATCGCACTCGAGATATTGCCGTTAACTCACTATGTCGCGAGTGATGATATCCACCAGCATCACCTAAGCCAGTTCCCTGAAGATCACCACTTGTGCAATATCCCTTGGGATCTGCTGCATAAGTACAAATCCTAGACTTAAACGTTACGCCTTGAGCCTTGAGCCTTGAGCCTTGAGCCTTGAGCCTTGAGCCTTGAGCCTAGAAACAGAACACTAAAAAGCCCCAATAAGCATTTACCTATTGAGGCTTTTTTAAATTATTTCAGTATGAGCTAAAGCCAGAAAGCTTATCGAGTGATTTTCAAAAGCTCTCCGTACATATCACATTAAACTTTGGCAATTCAAACGAACGGCTACCGCAATCGGTAGCCGCTGTAAAAAGTTATAGTTTTTGATTTAAAAGGAATTAACCTTCGGCTGGAGTCACTTCGTCTTGTTGCTCGACTTTGTCATCGACCGCTTTAACAAGTAACAGACCAACAGAGAACACAATCAAACCACACAGAACGAATACCATGCGTCCCCACATTGGGTTTGGCAGTACGAACATAGTCATTACGCCCACACCCGCTACCGCGATAAGTGAACCCAACATACGACGTTGCTTGTTATCCAGTTTCTTCTGTTCATTACTCTCAGCAACTAATGGTGTCGCTAGGTTGTTGAAGAACTTGTCGACATCTTTCTCACGGTGTTCCGGTAATGGTTTGTAGAACAGTGTTGAAAGAACAAAGAAGCCAGCTGTAAATACGATGTGACCGATAAGGCCGATAGCCACTTTCAGGTCAGCCCACTCACGGCCCGTTAGCTCGTTTAGACCGAACCAGTTTTGGATCATGTCAGCAGTGATAACGAAACCAACGAAGTAAGAAACCACACCACCCACAACTAGCGTACCCCAGCCTGCCCAATCCGGTGTTTTACGGATGAAGAAGCCACAGAATGCTGGAATCGTCATAGGGAAGCCGATCAATGCGCCCACGTACATCATGGTGTCGAAAAGGCTCAGACCTTTAAGAGAGTTGATGAACAGAGCAACCAAGATGATTGCGATACCGAAGAAAGTAGACGTTAGCTTAGAAACAACCATTAGCTCTTTCTCTGTCGCTTTAGGGCGAAGAATCGGCTCGTAGAAGTTCTTAACGAAAATACCTGAGTTACGGTTTAGACCAGAGTCCATTGAAGACATCGTTGCTGCAAACATAGCGGCAATCAGAAGACCAACCATACCAACTGGCATGTACTCTTGAACGAAGTAAAGGTAAGCGAAGTCAGCGGCTTTACTGCCCGCTTCTGGGTAAGCTGCTGCTAAATCAACACCTTGACCCGCCATGAACCAAGAAGGCATGAACCAAATGATTGGACCAAGCGTCATCAGTACACAAGCAAGGAGTGCCGCTTTACGTGCATTGTTTGAATCTTTCGCAGCAAGGTAGCGGTAAGAGTTCAACATGTTATTGGTAATGCTGAACTGCTTTAAGAAAATGAACACAGCCCAGATGCTGAAGATGCTTAGGTAGTTCAGGTTGTCACCCGTAATGAACGAGTCTGTCGGGAAGTCGCTAATGATCTGAGTAACACCGCCACCGTGGTAAACCGCAACCACAGCACACGTCACCGTTACTGCCATGATGATAACCATCTGCATAAAGTCAGATGCGATTACCGCCCAAGATCCGCCCGTTACCGACATTATCAGTACGACAAGGCCTGTTAGGATGATCGTGGTTGTCATGTCGAAACCAAAGATCCCTGATGCGATGATCGCAAGACCGTTCAACCAGATACCCGCAGAAATAACGCTGTTAGGCATACCCGACCAAGTAAACACTTGCTCGTTCACCTTACCAAAACGCATACGAATCGCTTCAATTACCGTCACAACACGCAGTTGGCGGAACTTCGGAGCAAAATAGAGGTAGTTCATTAGGTAACCGAATGCGTTAGCGATGAAGATAATCGCTACGGCAAAACCATCGGTAAAGGCTTTACCTGCGGCACCCGTAAATGTCCACGCACTGAACTGGGTCATAAATGCAGTTGCACCTACCATCCACCACAGCATGTTACCTCCCCCACGGAAGTAATCACTTGTCGTACTTGTAAACGTTCGGAACATCCACCCTATCGCAATTAAGAATAGGAAGTAGATGCCAACTATCAGGGTATTGAGTTCCATCTTTAGACCTTTTATTTATGTTTTTTTGTTGAGGTCACTATAGATAGATGGCAAGCATATTTGTACTACAATAACCCAAATGCGTGACAGTGATCTTACAGTCTGACACTCAATTAATCATACAAGTGATCGAGTTCAAAGTTGCACCACCTAGGAGCGCAATTCCTCAAGTTAGTGCAGTCATCCGCACTAAATTTCGACCAAAACCCCGAAAAACATGAAAAAAGTCTCTAAAAATCAAAGAATAATCGTTAAAAATTATTATTCGTCACGGTCAAAGCTCAAATGCGAACAACAAAAAAATCGTTAGATATAATTTATAAAAATGAATCAAACCATCATATTTGTAGTACAAATATGATTGGATATTTGCTTTTAAAAGTTCCCTATATTAGGTAGCTAATAATGAAAACTTGAAAACCACTATTAGATACTGACAGGGATACACGGAAGTGAAATGCTTTTAACACACCCGTTACAGTTTCTCTCGTCCATTAAAAAGGTGTCATTATGAAGAAATACGTTCCAATCTTAATTGCTCTTAGTGCGGTATCTTCTATGAGCTATGCAGCAACACCACGTGAAGATGCTGTTGACTACTTACAGATGCGTAAAGGCGTGGCTTACCAAGTAAACCATTCAAAACCCTTCACTGGTCAATTTGAAGAGAAGTTTGATAACGGCCAAGTCGCGACCCAAGCTCAGTTTGCTGACGGCCAAGAACTAGGGTTAGAAACTAACTGGTATCCGAATGGCCAAGTTGCCTCTAAAGTGAATTACGTTAAAGGTGAACTACAAGGCAAGGCAGAAACCTGGTATCCAAACGGACAGAAAAAAGCAGAACTCAATTATAAAGACAATGAACTATCAGGCACCGCCTCTCGCTGGTATCCCAATGGTGAACAAAGCCTGACCGCTGAATACAGCGACGGACAAAAAGATGGTTTGGTAACGGACTACTACCCTAACGGTAATAAGGCAAGCCAAGCGAAGTTCGATGAAGGTGAAGTCGCGAACGGAAAACTAACTCGCTGGAATACTAACGGTGACAAGGTTGAAGAACTGACCTTTAAAGACCACAAAATTACGTCTAAACAGGTGTGGATGCCGACGGAAAGCTAAATACAAACGGGTGAGTGCTCGTGTTACAAAGCACAAGTACTCATCTTCTTTAATCTCAAGTAGGCACCGTACTCGCCATTAACAAGATCTATTGACCTAATCTCCCCCTTCTTCCTTTTCCTCTCCCTTTATGCCCAAGACAATCACTAATAACAAAATAATCATCAATAGCCATTGAAAATAATAAATATTTAACTTGCGCATAACCTTTCCATAAAATACTGTAAGCAAACGTTTCCGTTGCGAGTCAGATCTCAATTACCGACCTCGTAAGCTATCTACACGCAAATAAGAGAAACACGATTCCAAATACGTTGTTGAGTCATATTGTTCTGCTTTGGTGCCCGCCTATGAAAATTTAAACCTCCCTTTTTAGCCTAACTTGTTTATCCATTGTGTCTTTGTTGGTTGTTGTGTCATTCACTGAACTGGCCAACCTGAAATTGATCAAACTTGAAAAAACGCTGATCAAAGTAAAGTCGCTCGAAGTCTCTATGCTTCAGCTCAATCGAACGGAACTAGAGTTTCTAATAAGCCATGAGAAAGCACTCAAGCCAGTATTCGCCAAAGAGTACTCTCACTTTCAACAATTGATGGGGAGCTTTTCCGTCCTGCTCAAAGAGTCTGACATTGCAGTCCCAGAGCTAGAAAAACTGACACTTGAAGTGAAACAATACGACAAAGACTTCTCTTTAATGGTAGATGCCATCGACCGCAACCCCGCCAAGGTCGCTGAACTGAAATCAGAAATGAAAATACTGTTTGAAGATATCATCTCTATATTCATCAACGTTGAAGGCCGATTAGAACAGCAGGTCGAATCAATTCAACAAACCATTACGACCTTTATTATTGGTTCCATTGTTACCGTCGCAGCATTACTGATGGCACTATCTTTTGGCATTTCATCTCGTGTCGCGAAGAAAATAGCTTCGTTAAACTCAACCATGTTGTTGGTATCGCAGCAACGTGACTTTACCGTAAGAGCCGACGACAGCGGAGCGGACGAAATAGCCGATATCGCAAGGGCGTTTAATACCGTACTTGCTGATACTCGTCAGTTGGTCGGCCAAGTTCAGGGCTCTATTCAAGAGTTAGGCAACATATCTAACCAGCTTCAGAACGATGGAATGGAAGTTGAGAGTGCTTTAAACAAACAACAGCAACAAACCGAAAATATTGCGACCGCGATAAACCAGATGGGCAGCAATATTCAAAATGTGGCCACCAACAGTGAAAATGCCTCATCCAATGCACAAACCAGTTTCTCCACGGCGAATGATGGCCTGAACGACGTGGCATTCACCAGAGACACCATCAATACGCTTTCAACTGACTTAGTGAGTGCGAGTGAAGAAGTGAATCGCCTTTCTGTGCACTCAGAAAAGATCAATACCGTACTAGAAGTGATTAAAGACATTGCTGAACAAACCAACCTACTCGCTTTGAACGCCGCTATTGAAGCAGCGCGCGCTGGAGAGCAAGGTCGTGGTTTTGCGGTCGTCGCCGATGAAGTGAGAACCTTGGCTGGCAGAACACAGCTTTCAACCGAAGAGATCTCAACCATTATTCAAGGGGTTCAAGATCAAACCCAAATGGTGGTTAACACGATTCAAAATTGTTGTGAAAAAGGTAACAGCAGTGTGGACTCTTGTGAGAAGGCACATTCAAGAATCACATCGGTTATCGCAGACATGGAAACCATTCTAAATAACAGTTTAGAAGTCTCCAATGCTATGAAGGAGCAAAGTGAAGTTACGTCAGAGATCATCGAAAACGTAGATGCCATTAAACAGCTGACACTGACGAATGTAACGAGCGCTTCAAAAAACGCCGCTTCTGCAACTTCAGTAGTAGAACAAACAGACTCACTTGAACGCGCTGTCATCAACCTAAAAGCCTAGCTCTTAAGCCGCGGCTTACACGCTTATTGCGCTTCAAACGACTCTCTACTCAAATTTCAGATAAAAAAACGCTCATGTTGCCTGTATCAACATGAGCGCAAGGGTAGATCTTCGACTACCGTCTCCTACCTTTCTAAACGAAAGCAGAAGTTATAATTAGAATAGTTGGGAGCAATAATCAAAATGCTTTCGCAAGCACTTCAACGATTTCTTCTTTGTCGCTAATAAGAACAACGGGTAACCATTCGAACCCTGTTCATTCCTATCAAGTCCATATCTATATAGCAGGCTATGTCACTGCCTTGCCTACTACATTTCAAATCATCTCTGGTCGAGCTCTATAACACCTAAAACAAATGCTAGCGGTCTAAAGCATTTTGGCTTTTAGCCATTTTTCCTTTCTAACCATTTAGCCTTTAAATCGTTCTTACTTATCCGCTTCGCAGCGTCAGTTCATGCAATCAACACAGCAAAGTTATGTGTTGCTACAGAAAGTTAGTAAATAATAATGTATTACAAATAAAAATGACATCTAAAGATTCAATTTTTTGCTGTAGCGCACATTTATTGATGAACAAAACTCTTAAAAACCATGATCAACAGACAAACAAAACACTAAAAATCATAAGCTTACCTATACAAACTGACTTTGTAACCCTTTGTAAATAGTGGTTTTGTCCTAACAACACGATCCAATTCACAGATCATGCGCCTTCAAATCGTTAGCATATTTGTATTATTTAAATGCAAAACAAATTTGAAATGGCCAAGAAATCGTTTCAACAAAAAATTGCATTTAGGACAAGAACTACTCTATTTGGCTTGTAATTATGGCCAATACTCAACCTATAAATATGGAATTAATACCATGAATAAAACTAAAATCGTGATTGCTGTGGCATCTGTACTCGCTGCTGGCTCTGTATCTGCGGCGTCTTTCGATATGAGACACGAATACAAGAGTCATACAGATCAACACGCTACTCGTGTAAAACTGGGCGATAGCATTGGCAACTTCCTTGTAGATATCGAAGCGAAATTCAAGGGAGAAGACGGTAAATTCATGGAAGATTTGAAGAATAACGGTTGGGAGCTTGGTCTAAATTACCGTCATGTACTAAACGATAACTGGACAATGACTTACGGTATGCCAATTGAAGGTCGTGAATCTGGCGTTACATACAAACCTCAAGTTCGTGCAACATACAAAGTGGATAGCGTTGATGGCCTAAGCCTAAGTGCTCGTTACCGTTACGATATGAGACAAAACACAAAATCAATTGCAACTGACTCGGACGGTAAACCTATCTTAGATGACGGCCACTTAACTTATCAGAACGATGAAAACCAACGCCGTCATCGTCTAACGGCAAACGTCAATTACTCAATGGAAAACTGGCGCTTTGGTCTAGAAGGTAACTACTACAAAGCGGATGGATATGACATCTACGACAACGACGATACCAACTACGAGTTAAATGCAAGTATTCGCCACATTATGGGTCAATGGGCACCATATGTAGAGTTTGGTGATGTGAGTACTTCATCGACTAAAGCGACTCGTGAACTGCGTAGCCGTGTTGGTCTAACTTACAGCTTCTAATCGATAGCTATATAAATAATCTAAGATAATTACTGTCCTAATTTTCTAAGACCTAAACAAAAGCCAGCTTAATCGCTGGCTTTTTATGTTTTCAAATCAGGTTATTCAACAATGATTCGCTTACAGGAAGGTACAACCCTAACGGCTGATCCGATATAAAAAGGAAAGTGTCACTTCATCATTAGGCACGACTCGCTTCTGCTGAGCCAAAAACAATTCCGCCGTCGAAACGGCATCGGCTAATGCATTGTGGCTGTTGTACTCAGGAAGCCCATACCTGTCTCGCGTACCCGCTAGAGTTAAATCCACCTCTTCATGGTTACTGATCGCTTTCTCCATGCTCTTCTCAATACATAGTGTATCTAGCCAAAGTAAAGGCAACTGCCTTAAGCCATAGCATCTTAATAGATACTGGCTAATGAACTTCTCTTCGACCACACAAGCGTGCGCGACGATGATCTTACCTTTTGCGGCTTCGAAAAACGTCAGCATAGCATCATGAATTGAAGCGCCCTCTTCCAGCATTTGTGGTGTGATGTGGTTGATAACTGCAGTTTCAGCATTGATCTGCGAATCGTTATCCAGATAAATATGCTTGGCGGACGCTAAGTCTATTCGCCCCTTGACCACATCGACCCAACCCATAGATAGAATAAGGTCTTGCTCACTGTCTAAGCCTGTAGTTTCAAGATCTAAAACGATATATTCGCTATCTTTGGCCAAGTCCGTCATCTCTGGGCAAGGTTGATCCACAAGAGCATGTAACGCCTCTGGCAGCTTAACCGTATTCAAATACTGCTTACGCTTACGTTTAATTCGCTCAAGCGGATGAAAGTAATTTAAAAACGATTTCATCAGCGTGCTCCGAAACGGATTTTCGCGGCTTCTTGAAGGTCAGCAATGATCCTAAAGGCATCTTTCAAGTGTTTACGCTCAAAGCTACCAAAGCTATCTGGGTTGATATTGTTGTCAGGCACATCCCCGTTCTTCAGCGCTTCAAGTTGATGACCGAATCGGAAAGAGAGAATGTACTGGTAAGCGCCCAGAATGTTCTTGAATGCGTCGTCGCTCAGCATGCCTTTTTCATTGGCAGCTGCGAAACGTTCATCGGTTGCTGACAAATCACATTCCACCGCTAATCCGTAAATACGCGCAAGATCAATAATCAAGTTAATGGCGTACTTCTTCACATTGAGTGTTTTCTTGTTCTCACCTGACTTCTCTAATACCAAACTATTGAAAATACCCAATGGCGGGTTGGTGTTTACCGCATCTTTCACTAGTGTGCTTAAAAACTCACGGTTACTGCGAATGTTAGAATGCAACTCATCACGAAGAATGCCTTCGAACTCACTGTTGCCATAGATGGTTCGAATTTCTAGGAACACACTGATGTTGAGTAAGCGTTCGTACTCAGGGTTAGCCACCCACTTCTTGTAGTAGTGCTTCCAAACACCGAGTGGCTGGCACCATTTTGGTGTCGCCGCCATGAATTTACCCGGACACAATGGGTAATCACAGCTCGCTAATCCGTTAGTCACCATCATTGCTAGATGTTTAAAGTAAATTCGGTCACTGTCGGTTGCATCGTCAGCCAGTACAATAGCACTGTCTTGGTCCGACAGCATGTGCACTTCATTACGCGCGTGCGAACCGGCTACGATCCAAGAAAAGTCGCAAGGTGGCGGGCCTAACTTATCAATCGCTATCTGAATCAATCGCCGCGTGTAGGCATCCATAATCATGGTCATTACCTTACCCACCGTTTCAGGCGCTACCTTACCTTCCACCAGCGCTTCAAAAATGGCTTGTCGCTCTGAGGTGAACGAAGACATGGTTTTCACGCTGCCTGCGTATTTGATTTTCTCGATCAAGAATATCGCTTGAACACGGTGGTTTTGAACCAAGTGAGAAGTAGTAAGCAGGCCAACAACTTTATTCTCTTTCACAACGGGCAAGTTACGGATATTGAATTGCATCATGATAGACGCCGCATGCAGCACTAAATCATCCGGTTTAACCGTCAGTGGAGAGTGCGTCATCACCTCAGAGATCAGGTTATCAGTGCTTACACCATGAGCGATGACTCGCTTGGTCATATCACGGTCAGTGATCAAACCAACAATCGTTTCACCTTCATAAATCACCGCACAGGGTGAGCGTTGATGCAGCATTTCCACCGCGACCGATTGAATAGTTTGCTCAGACTTAACGATGGCCACCTGCCCGCTTGCCACTTCTTCAACCTTACGAATGAACAAGCCTTTCTCTTTATTCGACCACACCACATCAAGAGCCGACTTCAAACGAACCTGAGCCTGCGACGCAAACTGTTCTGCGCAGCTTGGAAATGCCTTAAACAGCGCTTGAAGTGCCGAGTGTGGAATCACATAAAGTAAGGTGTTTTCGATTGCGATCGCTCTGTAGCCTTTCTCATCTTTAACTTCAGAATCTAAGAAAGTAAAGCCGAACAAATCCTCGCTGCCTAAACGCGCACGAAGTACACCGTCTGACTTTCTTTGTTCCATAGAGCCGGTTCGGATGATGTAGAGCGACTTTTCTTTACCCGACTCACACAGATCAACCACATCCCCTTTGCCGAGATAAGTGATCTGAACATTAGAGGCAAGTTCGCGAAGTGCTTCTTTAGGGATCTTATCGAATGGGTCGATTTGACCTATGAATTGAAGAATATTTGGCAGTAGAGACTGGGGCATAATCACACTCACAATAATTTAATTAGTATTATTATATAACTTAAAATACTGGTTACTAGTGCTTTTAACGAAACAGCAAATAATAGATTAAATATTGGACACCAGTCAGGTTTTCATCAAATTTGAATACAAAAAAAGCACGTATCAAACGTGCTTTCTTATCGTCCGGTTTAGTAACCGTTGCGATGTTAACTTTGATTGTCTTAGCTTTTTGAGATAGAAACCCTAAAGAGTGAACTTAGAACTCAGTACTCAGTACTAAAATACCTTCTAAAACAATTAGCTAAAACAGTTAACTAGCAATTGGTAATCTATGATTTGTTTCTAATAGATGACTTGCTGATGCTTGACGTGCTTTGTCACTATTGCCAGCCATAATCGCTTCATAAATAGCACGATGCTCGTTAATGCATGTACTTCCCTCTTCCGAAGAGTGAGAAATAAAGTTAACAAACATGGTCGTCAAAATATTACCGAACGGTAGGTAGAAGTCGTTACCCGTTGCGTTAAAAATCAAGCTATGGAACTTCATATCAATATCTAGCCAACGCTCTTTATCAAGAACCTCTTCGCTCGATATTTCCACCATTTTTTGGAAAATTTCTGATAATTCAATTCGTTGATCGGCAGTTGCAAATTTAGCGGCCAATGCGCAAGCTTCAGGCTCAATGGCACGACGCAAACCCAAAAACTGGTGACAGAATTGGTCTGTATCCGCAAGTCCGTCCATCCATTCGATAAGCTGTGGATCTAAGAAGTTCCAGTATGCACGGTCGACAACACGAGTACCGATTTTAGGACGAGATTCTAATAGGCCTTTTGAAGTCAGAAGCTTAACTGCTTCTCTTAATGCAGTTCGACTGATACCAAATTGCTCACATAGAGCCATTTCACCAGGGATAATAGAACCTTGAGGCAAATTGCCCGACAAAATACCACGAGCGATTTCACGTGCAACTTGCACATGAAGGCTTCGCTTAGAGCCTGAAATTGAATTGAAAGAGCCAGCCATGTGTCTACTTACTTATAAGATATGTATTATTTAAACCGGATTATAGCACTGATTTATATCTGCACCAACTTAGCGTAAGAATAACGAGAGGTCACTAATGATATAGCCTAGAGCAACATTTAACCTACTTTATACGTATTATTCACATAAAACCAAACCTAACTATTTATTCATACAAATAGTTCTTATTTACATATTTTCGTATGCGTGAACTCACAAAACCACTCTTACTCTCCCTAATTATGCCGTTAATGATCAGTTTTGAGATGAACCCTCTTGAACATGGCAAGTGTTATTGTATGATTTATATAAGGGTAAGCTGTAAGATAGGCGACTCTGATGTGTAGCGATTTAAAAAGTACTATTCGATGAGGGAAAACCTCACACTATATTAGACGTATACACTGACACCAAAACGCCAAATTCGTCTGGCTTTTTTTGTTTTTAAAGTTTCAATTTCAGGTGGTTTAAATGTCAATATTTACATTGGTGGAAGATTCAAGCCGCCGAATTCATGTTCAAGTAGCGAGACAAATTGCTCGCAAAATCTTGTCCGGCGAGCTAGAAGAAAATCAGAAGTTACCCAGCGAAATGGAGTTGTGTGAGATCTTTGGAGTCAGCAGAACTGCGCTTCGAGAATCGACTAAGCTACTTTCAGCCAAAGGGTTGATTGAATCTAAGCCTAAAGTAGGCACTCGTATCAAGCCAAGAACGCAATGGCACTTTTTAGATCCACAATTACTGTATTGGATTCAAGACTTAGAAGACACCAAACCCTTCTTGTCTCAATTCTTAGGCTTAAGAAAAGCGATTGATCCAGAAGCGTGTGCACTTGCGGCATCCAACGCTACGGTAGAGCAACGCAAAGAGCTTTCGATTCTGTTCCAAAAGATGACCATCGCAGCAAACGGCTTTGATTATGAAGAGTGGACAACCAACGACCACCTGTTTCACCAAACGATCTTCCTATCGACGGGTAACCAATTTTATATTCCGTTCGCGAACATTCTGTCGACAATCTTCAAGCAGTTTATCGACCACTCTGTCGAAGGCGGTCGCTTTTGTTTAGAAGAGCATAAAGCAATATACGATGCGATTATGTCAGGCAATGCGAATCAGGCTCGAATCGCCTCTCAAGCTTTACTTGATGATGAAAACCAAAAGCTGTCTCGGGTTGAACTAGCCATCGCATAATTAAGATTTACCAGACTGACTCGTGCATCCCAATACACGAGTCAGTCATGTTTTAGTGCCCATTTTTTAACCATCCATTACCGTAGTGTTTCACCTATAAATGGTGAACTCGGGTCCTCTCAGAGAAAACTTACGGTTATACACATAAGGTGTTGTTTGTGTCTTCGCAATCGTATGTTAGGAAAAACTTCTCTCTCGCTTGGCCCCTAGCCTTAAACGCATTATTGATGCAGTCGATGTTGATGATCGACACGCTATTGGTTTCTCCGCTCGGTGAGATTCCTCTTGCTGCCATGGGGATTGCTACGACCATCATCGCGTTTGTGTTGGGTATTCAAATGGCGCTGGCGAATGGTACGCAACTGGTTCTCAGCCGTGCGGTTGGTTCTGGTGTCACCTCTTCGTTATCCAAAGCATTTTGGGCAGGATTGTTCATCAACTTTGGCGTCGCAGCAATATTCTGGCTTCTACTTACCTTTTTTGAACAACCTTTGATTCAAGCCTTAACCGACGATAAAACTCTTCACCTTGAGATCAGCCACTATCTGGATATTTCAAAATATCTGGTGATTTTCACTGCATTAACGCAGGTGATCATCGCGTTGTTTAACGGGTTAGGAAGAACCAAAGTTCCGTTTAAAGGCTACTTGATCGAATTGCCGATCAACGCTGTGCTCTCTTATGTGCTTATTCACGGCTTCACAAACTTTGACGGGATTGGCGTACAAGGTGCAGCGCTCGGCAGCGTTATCGCTATCACCATTCGTCTTGTGTATTTGATTCTGTGTGTTCACTACGACTCATCTGTTTCATTAAAATTGGATACGGAAAAGTCAGAGTTCATCACCAACATTCGTCGCCATTTCATTGAGATATTCCCTGTCGCTGCAAATGTGACCATGCTTTCGATTGGTGCCACGATTTACCAATTGCTGTACTCGCAACTTAATATCAACGCCTACGTAGCGATTACCTTGGTAATGCCGTGGATCCGTGCCGGTACTCAATTCATTACCGCTTGGGCTCACTCTTCCGCGATTACGATCAGCCAAGCGATCGGTTCGAAGCAAATGGATGACCTGACCAAAAACGTTGATACCAGTATCGATGTTGCGGTGGGCATTTCGGTAGTTTGTGCGGTGATGTTTGCAGGATTAAGTTTGGTGATTGGCGATGTGTATCCAGACTTGGATCCTTCTACCTATCAAGCGCTGGCTGTGATTACCCCGCTCTACATCTTCTTGCCGATCGTTCGTGGCTACAACACCGTTCACGGGCACGTGTTAAGAGCGCTAGGTAAAACGACCGATGTATTCAAAATCAACTTTACTGGCCAATGGGTCGTTTCAATCCCGCTTTGCGTATTGATCATCTTTGGTTTAGACGGTTCTATCTTTTGGGCGTTTGCTATCCAACCATTCGAAGAGATAGTTAAAGCGTTCCCATTCCGACATCTAGCACGTAAGTCTTTAAAAGAGTTTGATGCGAACAAAGCCGACGAGCTGATGTATGACTAATCGTCTTACCTAGCTCCAGAAAAAGCTTTAGCTGAGCTGTCGACAACAACCTTGCCACTTGGCGAGGTTGTTTTGTTTTAGGAGCCTGACTTTGGAGTGTAGGTAAGTAGTAAGTAGCTGGAGGTTTGGTTGATATGAGTTAACCAACGTTTAAACATTGGATAAGATTCACCGTCAACGCATCACTAGAAACGCTTGGGGCGAGCTCGACTCACAAAAAGGCCACTTAACGTTGTGTTAAGTGGCCTTTGAACATGTTCTTTGAGGCTAGCGTTGCGATCGCCCTACTCTGTTATCTAATCAGCTCTAGCTATTAACTGCTAACTGCTAACTATTTTCCATTCAGCTTAAGTGCTGAGAAAGTCACACTGTTGTAATCGCCATTCTTTTTGTCGACAGCGAAATCGCCAGTACCACCACAACCAGGCCCCCATACAGGGTGAGACTCACTCACGCTACATTGGCCGTATGCGCCCGCTTTGTAGTAGAAGTCATCTTCCGCATAACCCGTAGGTGAATCGAGTTCATCGATGCCCTTACTCAGGTCGATCTCATACTTAACGGTATCGTGGCGAGCAGTTTCAAATGTCAGGTACATCATGGTGCCTTTCACTTCCACTTTGTAGCTGAACTCTTCACCTAACGCTATCCCCGCTTCACCTGGATCTGCTGGGTTTTCCCAAGTATTGCCCCATACTGGGTAAGCAATATCGGCACGGTTAGGATCTTTTTTCTCTAGGTTACGTTCATAGTTCCAGAATACTGAACCCATTTCTTGGTCAGGAAACTTCTTATAGAAGATCTTCAGTGGTTCATTACCATGTCCATAACCGGTTCCAGCTTTGATTAGCTCGTTGTGTTTTTTAGCATGAATCTGACCAACCACAACAGAATGCGCTGGGTATTTTTCTGGGAACTTAGCGTTAATCGCAACGTGATTCACTTTTAGCGTCGCTTCTAGCGTTCCGCCAACCGCACTGTATTCAGTCGCTGCTGGGTGGCTCGACAATGCCCATTGGTTTCCTTTATCGGCCGTATCAATCGAGAAATCGGCTCCGCGCGGCATCTGACGTAACTCTGAGCGAGCATTTTTCGAGTTCTTAGTCGTAATAGCTTGGTTCTGCACTTCAAATACAAGATTGCCGTCTTTATCGAGATGGAAGAAATCACTATGTGAGTAGCTCATCATGGCTACCCCTTCTATTTCATCAACACGACCATCTTCATTAATATCCGAAGGAATCGTTATTTTCCAATTATGCATATCGAATTTATCGGCAGGTACGGGGTAAGAAACACCGTTATTTGCGAAAGTAACCATTGGCACAGTCGCTAATAACGCCACTGCTAATATGTTTTTCTTAAACATGAGTCATCCTTTATTGTTAACAGATACTGAGTACACTCTCAGCACAGAAACTACTTTTGAACACTAATTCGTCATCACGATTTTCTTTAACTCGAACAAGTCACCTGCAAAACAACATCTCTAAACCAATTTCAAATACCTGCCTCGTATTCACTGGCCTTGCCTTTTGCTACGACTGCTATTTCTAACAGTCGAGACTGTTCCCATCATCATTAGTAAACGTAAAAACAATTAATTTGTCTTATTTTAACTCAATTTAAAAGGCGTATTTTTGAAGCTTAACAATATGAGAACCAAGTCATGATTAACTTGGAAAATAGAGCCACAATTGAGATGTTCATTACATTTAACTATATAAACAAGTCAATATTCGGAACTTTTGATAGATCTCACAGAAATACCACCCAGGAATAAATACCATATTTGTAATACATTAATTCAATATCATTTAAATGTTGATTTGTGAGCCACGGATATATTGGATGTATCCAAAATAAAAAATAATAGTGAGACAAAGGTATGAACTCTGTTACAAAAATTGCTGCAATTATCGCTACAACTCTTCTTGCAGGCACAGCGACTGGCGCAACTCTTGATTACCGCGCAGAACATAAGCATGAAGACGATAAATACGCGCATCGTATTAAAATTGGTGGAAGCACGAAAATAGCAGATGAGACAAAGCTATATTTTAGCGTTGAACAAAAATTTGCTCCAAATGCAGAAGGCGATATATACAACCAATTGGAGCGCGGAGATTCTGAATTTGATTGGGGTGTTCGTTATGCGTTAGATGACAAATGGTATTTGCAGCCAGGTATGCCTATTACGTTTGGCGATGAAAAAATGACACTTAAACCACAGTTTCGTGTTGGGTATAAAGCCGACTTCGGCCTAACAACGGCTCTTCGTTACCGTCATGAATTCCAAAACTATACAGACAGCTCAAGTAGTTCTCTCACAAAAATTAACGGCGAAAAAATAGCATTAGCTGGTGAAACGGTTCAACAAGGTAAATTTACATTGACTGGCGCTTATAAGTTCCAAGATGAAGATTTAAAAAACCTTCAATTAAGTTATGAGGCGAACTACGTCAAAAGCTATGAAGATCAAGTCAAAGCGAATGGAAAAGATTGGGAATGGGATTTAGGGGTAAAAATCGGCTATAAATTCGATAATCTAAGACCTTATGTTGAATTTTGGACATCAGATTATGGCTCAGCGGAAGAGAGTGAACGTCAGTTAAAAACACGCGTTGGTGTTACATACTCATTTTAATCGCTCTCATGAACCATATCTAACGTATGCTTTAAATAGGCTTAAAAAATATCTAAGCCTTTTTTATATATAAAACCCCCTCCCACCATGCTTAGTAATTTAATATCAACTAGTTACGTAAGATTATGGGAATAGCGAAATACAATAGAAACTAACCAATAAAAACAACAAAAAATGGCCGCTAGTACTAGCGGCCATTTTTGTATGTGCAGCTGACTCGTTATTCCTGATATTTATCGTGCGACGTCGCTATTTTGTAGAATGTCGCTTGGGCATAGTCATCAAGCTCACCGTTGATGTTTTGATTGTAAACACCCGCTTTGAAATACATGTAACGCCCACCTTGATCGTAACCACTTTCGCTCATATCAACCATTTGAACAACGTCATCTTTGCCTTCACGCATTAGCGTAACAGTCATCGTGTTACCTTTTACATCAATGCGGTAGCTAAACGTCTCGCCAAGTGCAATACCTTGGTCGCCGATCTCTCCTGTCATGTCTCCGACTAAGTTGAAATAGTTATCTGTGCCTTCGTTGGTATTCTCATGAGCAAAATAAACCGTCCCTGTTTCGTGGTTCGGTAATTTTCGGTAGTAAAGACGAATGGGCTCATCATCTTTATCATGTATCTGACCAATGATGAAACGGCCAACTTCGTGCGCGTCACCGGTTGTCGTTGTATGATCAATCTTAAGCGTTGCTTCTAAAACACCATCAATCGCGCCTGCAGCTTTTAGATCTTCAACCGGAGCCGAACTAAATACCCAGTTGTTCTCATTGACACCTTTAGTGCTAATAGACGTATCACCACGACGTAGCATCTCACGCATCTCTGTACGTGCATATTTAGTATTTTTTGAGGTACGTGTACCTTTTACGTATGTCTTGAAAACCAAACCACCATCGTCTGCTGTATAAAAAATTTCTGGATGCTGATAACCATTCGCTAGGTTCCATTCTGAGACATCGTCTGGCTTGCCATTTTTATCGTGGTCAAAAGGTTGAGACAAATACCATGTCGTTAGATCGAAGTTTTCGCTTGGTGCATTACCCGCAACTGGTGACTTGGGTAGATTAGTCGGTACTGGTAAAGGAATACGAGTGTCGCATTTTACGGTGGTTTCACAAGGATATACCGCAGGTTCCCCAAAGTTACCTTTACGTAAATCTTTACGAGCTTCTTTAAGAGCTTTACTTGCTGCGGCCATTTCAGCGATCACCACTTTCTCAGCTTCAACCACATCGTCGGTAATGATATGGCTTACCGGACAAGCATTGATTCCACAGTTAATTGCTGCAAGCTCAGTAACTGAGTTCCAACTGTTTTTGCTGTTACCGTGACCTACATATTTTACATAGCGTGCTTGCACTGGTTGGAACTGAAAACGCTCTAAACCAATCACTCTTCCCGAGCTTAATTGACCTTCTAAAATCGTTGTCCAGTTTTCGCCATCAACACTGACGAGCAGATCGAACTTAGATTGGCGTTGGTTCCCTTTACTAAAGGATGCTTGAATCGCATCGATTTCAATCACCGAACCGTAATCTAGCATTGCCCATTCACCGACACCGTTTGCAGACCAACGAGTCGTGATATCTTGATCAAAGATCCGATCAGGGCCATTACCATCGTGACTACTAGCCGTAATAGCGGTCGGCGTTAAAATATTTGACTTGGTGTGAGAAGCACAACCAGATATTGCGAGAATGATAGAGACAGCTAAGACGCTTTTTATATTGACCTGTTTCATATGAAATCCATTATTGTATTTAAGGTGCAGCATTAAGAGCTAAAACGAGATCGACAATGATGACACTAAAGCCGTTTATCTAACTTCATCATCTCGATAAGTTCAAATCTTACATATTTTTATAATACAAATATATCGATTAATAAAAGAAATGAGAAGATACGCAACTCCATAGAGGCTTTCTGATTTAAAAGTGTGTTGAGAGGTAAATTATGGTCACTAGCAACAGCTAAGAGCACCTTACCCTCTCGCAAAAGCTAAGAACACCAGAGAGTAGGAAGATTATAAATCTCAAATAGAACTAAGTCATAAACTTGTTCCCTTTTAAAAAACTCGTCGAGTTTCGACATAAAACGAGTGCCAAGTCACATTTTTATCAACTAAGCATTCACTAAAACCATTCAAGTCTTAGATTTATTTGTAATACAATTACCCTTAAGGTATGGTGTGTTTGAATCATAACTTAAGTTCTTTCTGGATACTTTTGTGCAATTCAAAGTGGTAATTGAAGCAACGTGCTTTAAGGTCATTGAACACGTTTAATGTAGAAACTGTCGGGGGATCTCGTTAATCGTTACTTCACTTGTCTTGCTCATTGGTTTGTCCAGACGGCTAGTCCGAATACGCCCACACAGTCACCAGCTGTGTGGGCTTTTTTTTGCTTTTCATTGACGATTGAGGACGTGATTGCTCATCCGCGCGAACGACCACACATCAACGTTACTTTGAAATATATGAGAATGGTGAGTCAGTTTATATCTAACAATGCGCGTCTATAACAAAGAGTTTCGAAGGAAATGAAGTGTTAGCAAGAAGCATTGAAACATTGAAACATTGAAACATTGAAAGGCTGAGCTTAAATGAGACGAGAAACAGGTAGAGTTTAACTCAGGCAGAACAGACAGAAGCAAAAAGGTAGAGCTAGAAGAGTAGAGCTGATGATAACGGACTTTGCGAGAAAGAGTGAAGCCGTGGGAGCAAACAGGGAACTTTTGATAAAGCGGAATTGCAGATAAATCGGAATTTGGATGAGACGGGCTTGTAGATAAGACTTTGTGTAGATAAAAAACGAACCTCGCTGAGGTATCGCCGCCTAACAGACAGGCAATACCCTAGCGAGGTCGTACGTCGATTACTTCTCTAGTTTAGCGAAGTAGTCGAAGATTACTGGTACATCGTTGTTACCCATGCCAGCATCAACAGCAGCTTGTAGGCTTGTTGCAGTACCTTGAGCGATTAGAGACTCAGTACCTAGCTCTTCACAAAGTGCAAGGAAGTAACCAAGGTCTTTGTTAGCGTTAGCAACAGAGAAACCTAACTTCTCTTCGCCATCTACAGCGTAGAACTTACAGAATTGCATGAACGGAGAGTTAGATGGACCTGCAGACATGATATCAAACAGTTGTTGCCCATCAACACCAGCGCGTTGAGCAACAGCGAAAGCTTGAGACATAGTCGCAACAGTTGTCATACCCATGAAGTTGTTTACAAGCTTAGTCACGTGACCTGAACCTAGAGCACCTAGGTGGAATACGTTTTCGCCTTGCTCTTCAAGAACAGGTTTAACTTTGTTGAAAGTTTCCATGTCGCCAGCAGCCATGATGTTCAGAAGACCATCTTTAGCGTGTGCAGGTGTACGGCCTAGAGGAGCGTCGATCATGCCTGCGCCTTTCTCAGCAAGAGCTGCGCCGATCTTCTTAGTAGAAGCAGGGATAGAAGTACCGAAGTCTACTAGTACTGCGCCTTCTTTGATGCCCGCTAGAACGCCGTCGTCGCCGTAAACAATTTTTTCAACAACAGCAGAAGTTGTAAGACAAAACTCAACGATGTCACTTGCTGCAGCTAGTTCTTTAGCAGAAGTGAATGCAGTCGCATTGCCGCGATCTGTAACGCGAGCAACGGCTTCAGCGCTTAGATCCATTACGTTTACGTGGTAGCCACGCTTTTGTAGGTTTTCAACCATGTTGCCGCCCATAAGACCTAGGCCAATGAAACCGATTACAGGTTTAGTCATGTTCAAACTCCAAATATAGTATTGTATGATTATATGCCTATTATAATAACTACGTCTTTCTCGTTACGCAATAGTTTTAGGGCATTGATTCGAAGGTTCGATGCAAGTTGTGACGGGGGTTCACTTTAAGAGAGAATACAGCCACGTTTTATATTTCCCCAAACTCTATGATGGGTTAAAAACCGTTCATCGGTAAAATAACAAGCGCTATATGTCATACTATTAACAGTCACAACAGATTCATTACGCAGTTACGTTTAAATTAATTTTGCTTGGGTGGAAAAGTCTTGCTCTTGCCGCCTATGCCCTGCTTCATAAGCAAAAGCTTAGATAAAGGCTCAAGGCTTAGCTGATAATTTCCTACAATGTGGCTGGCCAACTAAGCTGCTCATCCCATCTAGAATATTTTTCTACTCTCTATCGCGGCATAGATTACTTTCTCACTTGAAAGCTAATGTCATGAGCATTTGCTGATAAAGATTAAAATCTGTAAAACAAAAATGCGACGCCCTTTCGAGTCGTCGCATTCTATCTAAGTTTTCGCTATGTATTAGCTTTCAATTACAACTTTAGCTTGCTTGCCGCCGTCATCGACCGCTTTCACAAGTAGAATACCGACACCACCCACTATCACACCACATAGGATGAAGACTAAACGCCCCCACATTGGGTTAGTCAGAAGAGCCATCAGCATGATACCAACACCCGCTACCGCAATCAGTTTACCAAGCATTTGACGTTGTTTGTTATCCAACACTTTTTGCTCTGCCGATTCAGCGACTAATGGTGTTTCTAAGTTGCCAAAGAACTTATCAACATCCGCTTGACGTTCTTTTGATAGAGGCTTGTAAAACATTGTAGATAGTACGAAGAAGCCACCGGTTAGCGTGATGTGAGCAATGAGACCAATCGCAACTTTAACATCAGACCATTCACGTCCTGTTAGAGTATCAAGACCAAACACCGCTGCTACCATCTCTGCGTCGATAACAAAACCAACCACATAAGATACGATACCACCAACAACTAGCGTACCCCAACCAGCCCAATCCGGAGTCTTCTTAATAAAGAAACCAAGGAATGCAGGAATAGTCATAGGGAAACCGATTAACGCACCTACGTACATCATCGTATCAAACAGGCTCAAACCTTTAAGCGAGTTGATGAACTGTGCGATAAGGATAATAGCGAAGCCAAATACCGCTGAAGTAATTTTAGATACGGTTACTAACTCTTTCTCAGATGCTTGACCTTTACGAACGATTGTTTCGTAGAAGTTCTTAACGAAGATACCTGAGTTACGGTTTAGACCAGAATCCATTGAAGACATTGTCGCTGCAAACATCGCGGCAACTAATAGACCAACCATACCTGCTGGCATGTACTCTTGTACGAAGTATAGGTAAGCAAAGTCACCCGCTTTTTTACCTGCATTCGGGTAAGCCGCTGATAAATCAACACCTTGGCCTGCAATGAACCAAGAAGGCATGAACCAAATAAACACACCACACAACATCAACACACAAGCAAGCAGTGCAGCTTTCTTAGCGTTCTTTGAGTCTTTAGCCGCTAGGTAACGGTAAGAGTTAAGCATGTTGTTAGTAATAGAGAACTGCTTAACGAAGATGAAGAATGCCCAAATCGTAAAGATGCTTAGGTAGTTGATGTTGTTGCCCCAAAGGAACGAACCACCATCTTGTACTGGGAAGTTGTTAACAATCTCACCAACACCGCCACCTTGAACAACCGCTACAACCGCACAAGTTACCGTTACCGCCATGATAATAACCATCTGCATGAAGTCAGATGCGATTACCGCCCATGAACCACCTGTAACCGACATTGCCAATACCACTAGGCCAGTCACCCAGATAGTCATGTTCATGTCGAAACCGAAGATACCGGAAGCAATGATTGCTAATGCGTTTAACCACACACCCGCAGATACCACTGAGTTCGGCATTGAAGACCAAGTGAATACTTGTTCGTTGGTTGCACCAAAACGCATACGAATCGCTTCAATTACAGTAACAACGCGAAGTTGACGGAATTTCGGCGCGAAATATGCGTAGTTCATGAAGTAACCAAATGCGTTGGCTACGAAGATGACCGCTACAGCAAAACCATCGTTATACGCTTTACCTGCCGCACCGGTGAATGTCCATGCACTAAACTGAGTCATAAAAGCGGTTGCACCAACCATCCACCACAACATGTTACCGCCCCCGCGGAAGTAGTCACTAGTCGTACTTGTAAATGTTCTAAACATCCAACCTATCGCGATCAAGAATAGGAAATAAATGCCGACAATAATCGTGTTGAGTTCCATCGTGTATCCTTTGTCCGTTGTAATTTGTTACACGGACTATAGGTAAACAGCGAAATCATTTGTAGTACAATACTCCAAATAAGTGACCGCGATCTATATATCTGTAAAATCATTCATCATACAAGTGATCGCTATCAAATATACATCCCTCTAGATACCTTGCATATCACCTATAACCAGGGTGATTGAGAGCTTAAGTTGCGGAAATAGGCCCCAATTATTACTTCTCTTATTATAATAATTGGGCGGAATTGGATACTTAGCAGACCGCGACTTATATTGTAAATAATGATAAAGAGGTACGCTTCACATTGGTAATAAACCAATCAAATGGCAACTTGATTACCTAATGAAAAACCGATATTGATCTATATAGGATACGTAGTTCCACCTATTAAATTTAGTTGGTTAACAAGTAACGGAACGACAAACATGCGTATACGATGACTTTGCAACTGAATAACAAACTCAACGTTAAGCCCTACCTTACCTTTGTAAATCAATCTTCCTAAAAAACTTAATACTCATTAAAATTCAACACCTTAAATTAAATTAATTAATAAAAATGGCACTTAGTAGAATTGATGTAAGAAAAATCCAATCATGAAAACCGACAAGTTCACTTAATTTTACTACTATCGACTTTAAGAATCCGTCACGAAAACAAACGCATATTGTCACGTAAAATGTCAAAGACCCGACTCTAAAATTTTAAAGCATAAATTATCTAAGGTGTTCATATCTATCCGATAATTTAATCCAATATCCGATTGCTACGCTCAACTTTCCACGGCAAATTAGTTCACACAGTCACGCCAATAAGCACTGACATTCACATTCTGATAATCAGCCGCAATCGAACTGAAACGACACCTATTCATATCACGCCTAAAAAAGACCAACATCACACTAATTTCTTAACATCATGGTTAAAACAAGACTGAAGTCTATTTAGGAGACTTCTACTTGTGATCGAAAGCGACTTCCAGAGCTTCATCAATTGAAGAAAAATTGTCATACAATATTCTATATTAAACATTCAAACATAAGGACATGTGGCATGCGCTCAATGAAAGATATCACTCAAGATGCTATCGATATCGTTAAACCCTCTATCGACAAGCTGTTTGAAAGAACCAATAGAAAAGAACTGCATATTGTCGTTATGAATCCACACCTCAAGCCTTGGGAAGCCTCTTTCGAAGACGCCATTCTTTATGAAGAGTCTTTGGGAACCCCTGATAACTGGACTATCAAGTTTGATCACCTTGCTCGTAAGAAAGCTCAGCAAGCATGGCGAGAATCGACAAGCAATCTAACACTTCATTCTCAACACCCATCTTCATTACGTGACGAAGACTTACTGTTTTATGGTTCGTTTGTTTACGGAAACGTGGTTGTTGCCTGCAGTGGCGTACAACAATGGTATGACATGCTGATCAGTGGCTGGATAGCGGTAGCTATTGAACAGCTAGCAATGCACGAATACCAAACAGAAAAAGCAGAAAACCCTACAAAAACATATCGCTAATAATTAGAAACAGAAGGAACTTACTATGAGTAAATTATTGAAATCCATCATGCTGGCAGCTGGCATACTTGTTTCTGCAACGTCGATTGCAGCAGACTACCCGAGCAAAAACATTCGCTTAGTTGTCCCATTTGGCGCGGGCGGCGGTACAGATGCCGTTGGCCGTACCCTTGCAAATAGTGCGAAAGACATTTTAGGACAAAACATTTCAATCATGAACCGTACGGGTGGTGCGGGTGCCGTAGGTATGAGCTTTGGTGCTCAGCAGCGCGCTGATGGTTACACGTTGACAGTAGTCACTCGTGAAATCGCTTCGCTCCCTCAAATGGGTTTGATGCGCCATACCGCAGACGATTTTAGACTCATTCGCTTAGTAAACCTCGACCCAGCGGTCGTATTAGTTGCAGCAGATAGCCCATACAACACCATTAATGATCTGATTAAAGAAGCCAAAGAAAAACCTGGTAGCGTGAAATTTGCTTCAACCGCTGCGCCAAACTTCTACTTAATGTCTCTTGAAAAAGACCAAGATATTAAACTCAACGCTATCCCTTATAACGGTGCATCTGAAGCGATTCCTGCAGTACTGGGCCACCACACAGACGTAACCATGGTGACACCGGGTGAAGCTATCGCTCAACTTCGTTCAGGCCAACTAAAAGCATTAGGTGTCATGTCTGAAGAACGTATTCAGTACATTCCCGATGTTCCTACTTTGAAAGAGCAAGGTATTGATGTAGTAACAGGAACATGGCGTGGTATCGGCGCTCCAAAAGATACGCCGGATGCAGTAATCGAGAAACTAGGTGCGGTATTTGATGAAGCAATGGCAAGTGAAGAGTTCAAGTCTTTCATGGCAAAAGGCGCAATGACTATCCACAACCTTGACGATAAAGCCTTCACTACGTTCGTTTCCGAAGATACAAAATCGCTTACTGAACTAATTCAATAACATTCATCCAGAGGCACAACGATCAGTTGTGCCTTTTTTATCGGTATGTACCTTTCCCTTGCTTTACTTTTTAGGGGTAAATTCTATGTCTAACGCCAACTTAAATCGGAATGTCGTTTTCCCTTCCATAATCATCATACTAAGCGCAATAGCACTCGCGTTGATTACTCAGTTTGATCGTCCGATGTATCAAGATGCAAGTGTTGATGCAAAATTCTTCCCGATGATGATTGTGATTGCTCAAATTGCTATCTGTATTGTTCTCATCGTTCAGCACAAACTCAAAGGTGTTCCAGAACAACAAGAAGCGATGATAAGCAAGATGTCGATCTTCGGCGTGGCCTTTCTTATTGGATACGCATTACTCATCAGTGTGGTTGGCTACCTTTACGCGAGTTTGATTGCCTTTATGTTCTACCTCGTTTACTTCAAAGTTAAGAAGCCAATCTACTACGTTGTCGCCGTTGTCTTTGTGTTTGCGGTTTACTATTTGTTTGGCGAGGTGTTCTACATCGCGCTTCCTGAAGCAACCTGGTCATAGGTGGTCATAATGTTTGAATATCTAATCGATGGTCTCGCAACCGCTGTGAGTTTTGCAGTGCTACCTGTCCTTGTTTTTGGTGTACTGGGCGGCGTAATTTTAGGCGCACTACCCGGTCTAACGGCGACGATGGGCGTTGCGATTCTCCTTCCGTTTACCTTTGGCATGGAACCGACGTCAGCCCTCGTGATGTTAATTGGTGTATACATTGGTGGCATTTACGGTGGTTCTATTGCCGCAATACTACTTAAAACACCAGGGACACCAGCGTCTGCAGCAAGTGTACTCGACGGCCACACCATGGCTGTGAGAGGACAAGCAGCAAGAGCATTAAGTATTTCGGCTGTTGCTTCATTCATTGGCGGGTTACTCAGTACTATCGTCCTTATTGCCATTGCGCCTAAATTAGCGACCTTTGCACTTCGTTTTAATGCTCCAGAGTACTTCGCACTTGCTCTGTTTGGTTTAACTATCATTGCGAGCGTTTCTTCGAACAACATCTTTAAAGGGCTACTTGCGGGTACGATTGGACTACTGGTTTCTACCGTTGGGCTCGACCCAATCAGCAGTGTGCCAAGGTTTACTTTTGACATCATGGATCTCTACAGCGGAATCAATGTCATCCCTGTTTTGATTGGTTTGTTCGCTCTATCTGAAGCATTAAACCAGCTAGAGAAACTGTTCTCTGAAAAGAAAGTCGTCGCGCCGAAGTTTGACCACAAATTATTGAGCAAAGGCGACCTTAAAGAAATGCTACCAACCGCAATAAAAAGTGGTTTGATGGGAACAACCATCGGTTCTGTACCGGGTGCTGGTGCTGATATTTCGGCATTCGTTTGTTACAACGAAGCAAAACGTTCATCGAAAAATCCCGAAGAGTTTGGTAGAGGATCAGTACGAGGTCTAGCAGCAGCCGAATCTGGAAACAACGGTGTAACGGGTGGTTCGTTAGTTCCATTGTTAACACTTGGCGTTCCGGGGGATGCTGTGGCAGCGGTTCTTTTAGGCGCACTCATTGTTCAAGGTTTAACACCGGGGCCTCTGCTGTTTGCCCAAAACCCCGAAGTGGTTTATGGCGTATTCAGCTCGATGTTGGTTGCTAACCTTGTGATGCTAGTGATTGGTTTACTGGGTATTCGTTTCTTCTGCCGTATCATTGAAGTACCGAAGATCATCATGATTCCAATCATTGTCTTCCTTTCAATTGTCGGCGCTTACGCAATTAACAACTCGATGTTTGATGTGGGTATTGCAATCGGTTTCGGTCTACTTGGCTTTATCTTAACTAAACTGGATATTCCGTCTTCACCAATTCTGCTTGCGATCATCTTAGGGCCAATGGCAGAAACAAACCTTAGGAAATCACTGCTGATGTACGATGGCAGTTGGTCTTTCCTTTATGAGCGCCCTATTGCTCTCGCGTTTATCGTGTTAGCTGTATTCTCGGTTTATTCAACGTTAAAAATGAAGAAAAAGCAGAAACAAAAGCAAACTTACGAACATCATGATTAGCCGCTTGTTTAAGCTATAATATTCAAAGAACTCAAAGCCAGAGACAACAGTCTCTGGCTTTTTTCATACATGAAAGCAGCCAATTTTCGTAAACGGTAGACAACAAAAAAGTATGCACTTGGCATACCCTTTTAAGTCGTTTATCTGAGCGTAATGCTGTTCATCTCTATATGAAGTGACTCATCTACGCTCTAGATTATTTCTATTACGCCGTCGCCAAACGGTGGTTGGCATCCTGCAAGTGTGCCGCAGAAACAACTCGTGCCTTATCACTATCACCAGCCATGATTGCTTCATAGATTCTGCGGTGTTCATTGATACATGTGCTGCCCTCTTCAGAAGAGTGCACGATGAAGTTAACGAACATGGTCGTCAGAATATTGCCGAATGGCAGGTAGAAATCGTTACCTGTCGCATTAAAGATCAAGCTATGGAACCGAGTATCAATGTCTGTCCAACGCTCTTGGTCAAACACTTCAGCTTCATCCACTTCGACCATCTTTTGGAAGATCTCTGAAAGCTCGATACGTTGCTCAGCGGTCGCAAATTTTGCCGCCAGTGCACACGCTTCAGGTTCAATCGCACGGCGAAGACCTAAGAACTGTGAACAGAATTGGTCTACGTCGGTTAGGCCGTCCATCCATTCAATCAGTTGAGGATCAAGGAAGTTCCAGTATGCGCGATCCACTACACGAGTACCGATTTTCGGGCGGGATTCTAACAGACCTTTAGAGGTCAATAGTTTAACTGCTTCACGAAGTGCCGTTCGGCTGATACCAAACTGTTCACACAACGCCATTTCACCAGGAATAATAGAACCTTGTGGCAGTTCGCCAGACAAGATTCCACGAGCGATTTCACGCGCTACTTGCACGTGCAGGCTGCGCTTCGACCCCGAAATTGAATTAAAAGTGGTAACCATAAGTTCACTTATTTTATATGTTATGTTTATGTATTATTTAAGGACCACTATAACAGTATTTCAACCTACAGCCAATTGAGTAAAATCCAAACGAATCACAACCTGCAAATTTTTATAATCAGAGATTTAAAAAACATCCTGTGAGAAACGTTATCTTAAATCACTCATAAATCCGTACTCAAAACTAACCCTCTCTGTATCGGTATGAAAACCACCAGCACAGCCTCGAAAAACCATGGAAAAAAGGTACACCTTTAGAAGCGCAATTCATTAACCGCCAGAGATTATTAAATGAGATCCCCTTCCCAAATTACATCAGCCTCTTTCCTACACGCATAAAAAAACCGAGCAACTCACAACGAGTTACTCGGTTTGACTTATTTCCGATATTCTTTGTCATCGACATTAATTTCGTTCAGTTACTTAGATGCGAACACCCTTACAATCGAACATGATATGGCGCTTCGTTCCCGCAAAGCACCACATCAGCACACACCATCGTTAAACGGTATGTGTGTGATACCAATCGTAATAAATAACTGGTCACCCTAGCTTGTTAAAAAACTCGATAACTTCGTTAGAATTTTTGATTGTAGAA
>NZ_JBFSPI010000056.1:0-34061 GCF_041464685.1 Vibrio sp. 10N.237.312.B06 | reverse complement strand
GAAATACGCGAAACGGGGTAGTTCTATCTTTAAATTTAATTACGCAACAAAGCCACCTCATTCCTGTCCAAAAACGTGTTTGTCTAAACAGCTCCCTCACCCCCCAACACAGCCACAAACGCATCCAGATATTGCTCTATAGTCAGATCTGCAGAAACGGGCGGCAGCTCTACGGTAATACACGGTAGGTTTCTTTCTTGGCACCAAGTGCCGAATGAGCCTGGGGTTTCGTAATCAACGTCTTCTACGAGTGGTAGGTTGAACTGCTTGCCTAACCAAGAGGCGAGTTCGGATTGAGCTGGGTCATCGATCATGGCGAGTGGTTCGTGGAAAGAGATGACGAACTTGGGTTGGCGTTGTTCAATGAGGTTGATGAGCGATTGCACTTCCGGTTCAAGCTGATCGGCTTGGCCGGTTTTAACTTTTACATCTCTGACTGGTGTGTGTGAACTCCAGCGATAGACGGTGTCGTTTTCTGTCCAGTTTTGCGTAGGGAAAGCGCGGTTTAGATCGACTTGGTTTGCGTTGGCGCGAGTGCCTAGTTGATTGCCGTCAGGGTTCATCGATAAGATCACATCGTGTCGTAAATTGGCGGCTGGCAAGCTTCTTAGCGCACAAGATAATCCTGCAATAGAAGCGGTCTCATCGCCGTGTGTGCCTGCTAAAATCAGCCCGCGAAATTCACTTTCTATTTGTGCGGGGAAGTAGAGTAAGGGTGCACCCAACACCGATTTTCCATATGACAGCGGCTTTATCGAAAACGCAGCTCTTTCCGTTCTTGGAATTAAACTCACCTTAATCTCCTGATTGATCAAGTAGTATCAAAGTGTCACTACTATTTAGATGACCTCTATTAAATAAACCATAGCGTCAAAACTCGTCAACCGTCGCATTGTTAATTTTATTACTTTGCTTCAAAGATAGGCTAGGAGAGCAAAAAAACATGGATTTTAAAAAACATTCAACGGCTTTACTCATTTCATCTTTATTGACCCCTTTTATCTCAGTGACTGCCGTTGCTGAAACCTTACCTGCTGGTGTTTCACTGGCAAAAGAGCAACATTTGGTGCGAGCCAATGATGCAGAAGCTGCGACACTCGATCCGGCAAAGGCAGAAGGCTTGCCTGAAATGCACATTCTACGTGACCTGTTTGAAGGTTTAGTGATCCAAGACCGCGATGGCAACATCACTCCAGGTGTCGCGGAATCTTGGGAAACCGAAGACAACCAGACGTTTGTATTCCACCTGCGTAAAGACGCGAAATGGTCGAATGGCGATCCGGTGACAGCCGATGATTTCGTGTATGCGATAAGACGCGCGGTCGACCCAAAGCTTGCTTCGCCAAATGTGTGGTATCTCAAGCTAACTCAAATCAAAAATATCGCTGATGTGGCAGAAGGTAAGAAGCCTGTTGAAGAGCTCGGTATCTCGGCTGTTGATAAGCATACGGTGAAATTCGAACTCGATAGCAAAGTGCCTTACTTTGTGGCGATGACAGGCCATACATCGATGATGCCCGTTCACAAGGCAACGCTAGAAAACAGCGATAAGCCGTGGAGCGATCCGAAGCAGTTTGTTGGCAATGGTGCGTTTGTTTTAGGCGAGTGGGTGGTGAACGAACGCATTGAACTGGAGAAGAACCCTAACTATTGGGACAGTTCAGATACGCACTTAACCCAAGTGACTTACATTCCGTTTGAGAACCAGAATGCGTCGATTAATCGCTATGCGGTGGGCGAGGTCGATATCACGTCTGATGTGCCGACACACATGGCGCAGCAGCTAAAAATGAAATATCAAGACGCGTATACAGCGGTACCTTTATTGTGTACATACTATTACGCGTTCAATACCACGCGCCCTCCGTTTGATGATGCGCGAGTGCGTAAAGCGGTGTCTTATTCCATGATGCGCAATGTGATTACTAATGGCGTGACTCAAGTAGGTAACTTACCGGCTTATACCTTTGCTCATGAATACACGGCAGGTTTTGATGCCACTCAACCTGAGTACAGTACATGGATTCAAAGGGAGCGTGACCAAAAGGCGAAAGAGTTGCTGAAAGAAGCCGGGTACGATGCTTCTAACCCGTTAGATTTTAAATTGCTTTACAACACCAGTGAATCGAATAAGTCGATTTCGGTGGCGATTGCATCCATGCTGAAAAGTAACCTAGGCGCGCAAGTTGAGTTGGAAAACCAAGAGTGGAAGTCTTACTTAGTATCACGTCGCCAAGGTGATTTTGATGTGATGCGAGCATCTTGGTGTGGTGATTACAATGAAGCGTCGACCTTCTTAAGCCTTCTGCGTTCTGAATCTTCAGGCAACTTTGCTCGTTACAACAACGACAAGTACGACTCAGCAATGGATAGCGCATTGGCTGCAACTAATGAGCAAGAACGCCAAGGTTTCTATGACCAAGCGGAGCAGTTACTGGCTGAAGACATGCCGATCGCGCCAATCTACTACTACATGCAAGCTCGCCTAGTGCGACCAAGTGTCGGTGGCTTTGCGAAGAACAACGTAGAAGGCCGAATCTATTCTAAGGATCTTTATATCAAGCAGTAAAAAGCTTTGAACATTATATAAATATAAAATCCCCACTCGCTGACAAGGCGAATGGGGGTTTTAGTTACTAGGGGGTAGTAATTTTATCTTCTAACTTGTTTCAGGTTTTAAATAGCCACCATGTCCGCGGCTTTCTTCATCGCTTCTTTCGTTGAACACTCAATCACGTTCGCGTTAGCAAAGCGGTGAGCGTCTTTCACTTGAATATCGTGAGCCAAGATAACTAGCTTCGCGTTCGCTACATCTAGGTCGGTGATGCGGTTCTGAATACCGTTTTGACCTTGAGTTTCTACCTTAATCTTAAGGCCTGCTGCTAAGCCTGCTTTCTCTAGTGCTTTTGCCGCCATGAAGGTGTGTGCAACACCAGAAGGGCAACATGTTACGGCTACGATGTCGTACTCGCCTTCGCCTGCTACAGGAGCTGTTTGAGCTTGTACTGGCGCTTCAACCATGTCTTCTTCTGTTTCAACCGCTACTGGCTTCCAGAAGCCAACGATAACCGCTGTGGTTAGCGAGCCAAGTGCAATACCGACGACGTACATTGGAATGTTGCTTGATACTGGCGCAGTGATTAGGCCGCCCCACGGTGCGTGCAGTAGAACATCTGTCATGAAGCCGAATACACAGCCCACGATACCACCGGCAACGATTGAAGGAAGTACGCGCATTGGGTCGTTCGCTGCGAATGGGATAGCACCTTCAGAGATACCGATAGAACCCATGATTGCTGCTGCTTTACCTGCTTCTTGCTCTTGTTTAGAGAACTTGTTTTTGAATAGGAAAGTCGCCAATGCCATGCCTAGAGGTGGTGTACAAATCGCGATGCCTACGCCGCCCATTAGCCATGGTTGTGTGTCTACTTGAGTTTGAGCAAATAGGGTCGCTACTTTGTTGATAGGGCCGCCCATATCAAACGCCGTCATACCACCAAGGATTGTGCCCAGAACCATCTTAGACGCGCCAGCCATTGAAGCTAAGAACTCGTTCATTGAAGACATGAACAGTTTGATTGGCTCACCGATGCCCCACAGTACGATACCTGCAGAGATTAATGTGCCTAGAAGCGGGTAAATGAAGTAAGCACCCAGCGCTGTCATGTTCGCAGAAAGCGGGATCTTCTTAAGTTGGAACACCACGCCACCGGCGATAAAGCCTGCCACGATACAACCAAGGAAGCCGCCGCCCATATCAGCCATGATGCCAGAAGAGATCATCGCAGGTGCCAGTGCCGGTTTATCTGCAATTGAGTAACCAATAAAGCCGCCAAGAATGATTGGGAAAAGAACAAGGCCTTTGATACCGATATTAGAGATGTCTGCTAGCAGGCCGTCTGCAGGTACAGCGCCTTTGCCTGATGCCATTACCGCTAAAGCCAATAGAACACCACCGGCTACGATGAAAGGTAGCATGTGTGATGTACCGAAAAGCAGATGGCCTTTCATGGTGCTAAGGATATTTTTAAAGTCGCTACTACTGTTTTTGTTATTAGAATTACTACTGGTATTCGTAGCTTGAGTTGTTAGGGTGCTCATAATTTTCTACGCCTTATGAATTAATTAAAATATTAAGGATTTGTTGTTCGTCTTTTGCGTTATGTATATCTTGAATAAATTCATCGCTGAATTTTCCAAATAATTCTTGTAGTACATAAATATGATGGTCAGCACCGTTATCTGGTGATGCAATCATAAAAAATACCGTTGGGTTAATGCCGTCTTCATCGCCATACTCAATACCTTCACGTTTTACACCGACAGCAATGGCAGGCTCAGTAACCGCTTGGTTTTTGGAGTGAGGGTAAGCGATGCCATCCATTGAGGTGATACTTTGAGATTCACGAATTTCAATACCTGATAGGAAAGTATCTTTGCAATTGATTCGGTTGTTCTCAAATACATGCCCGCCAATTCTTCAAACAGTTCTTTTTTATTATTCGCTTGAAGATTGTTATTAATTAAGTTGACGTTAGTTAGCTGTGTGATCATTTATTAACTCATTCACTATTGAAGTTCTTGAATTAAAATTAATGGATTAACCCGATTCGCGAAATAGCAAATAAAAGCCCTTCACTGTACATTTGTATCCAGCAAAATTAAGTGTGATTTGCATCATTAATGCAGTGTGAGATGGGTCATATTTGATGCTGTAGTTCGGTGCTGAAATAACTTTCTGTAGGAACAAAAATGCCCCGCAAAGCAGGGCATGATCAGTGTTTGTATTTACTCGGGAGAGCTAGATTTACTTTGTAGAGCTAGCTGTAAGCGCGCGCCACACGTCCAACGCAGTTCAGTTTGTAACTCTCAGCATAAGCAGGAATAAACACCGACTGGCCTTTCTCTATCACGCAGGTTTCACCACATTGGTGAGTGAGCACCATGGACTCGTCGAGTGGTAGTAGGATCTCGGCGCCTTCGGTAGTGATCTTTCTCTGGTGAGAATTCTGCACGATAGAGAACTTAAAATCCTCGACTGGAATTTGATATTCCATCACATCACCTTGCTCAATCGGGCTGAGCAGTAATCTATCCGCAGGTTTTTCATTAAATCGAGTACAAGAAACCAGTTCGTTCACGTCCATGTACTTAGGCGTTAACCCGGCACGCAGCACATTGTCTGAGTTCGCCATGATCTCTAAGCCTGTACCCTTGATGTAAGCATGGGGAGTCTCAGCGTCTAGATACATGGCTTGCCCCGGCTTTAGGGTAATCACGTTCAATAACAGCGGAGCAAACAGGCCGACATCACCTGGGTATTGATCTTCCAGTTCTGAAATCAATTGGAATACACGTTTATCAGAAAGCTTGGCCTTCATGATCAACATGGTAAGCGCCATGCCTTTTTGCTCACCTTCCAGAGACAACAAGCTTGCAAAGAAGCAGGCTAAGCCATTCGGTGTTTGGTCGCCCTCGAGATCGTTGACCATCGAATGCAACTCAGGAATATCGAGGTAGTGGAAGTGCTCAAGGATCTCGTTGATAGACCTGAAACCGTTCATTGCGGTGTAGTCGGTTAATGCATACACCAGTTCTGGCTTGTGATTAGGATCCTTGTAGTTACGGTTACCCGCTGTCATTGGAATGCCTTGTTGCTCTTCTAGTGCATATCCAGATTCCGCTTGTTGCTTGTTCGGGTGTACTTGAACAGACAGCGCTTTCTCTGCTGCTAACACCTTAAACAGATACGGAAGTTCACCAAAACGGCTCGCGACTTTCTCACTTAGAAACAGGTTTAGGTTCTTAGAAATCAAGCTAGACAATGTGGTCTGCTGCCCGTTGTCGTTCACCATTGAGCAGCCATTCGGGTGAGCGCCCATCCAGATCTCCGCTTGTGGCTCACCTGATTGGTTATCAATACCAAACAGTTGGCTAAACGAAGAAGGGCTACCCCATGCGTAGTTTTGAATCACGTTAGTCATAGGGTAGAAAAAGCGTTGTACGAACGAGTCGTTCGCTAAAGAAAAATCAGACATCGAAATCACCATGAAGGGAAACATGGCTTGAGCTGTAATCGACTTATTCGTTGTTAAAAGTATTAGTTACTAAAAACAGTAGGGTCGAAGGGCTCAAGCCATTGGAGTTGAAATGGCTTAAGCCGCTGCTGTCGTTAGCTTGGCTTTGCGTAGATTCTTAAGCGCAATACAAGTAACCGCTGTTACGCCCGCACCTGATGCCATGCACAGCAGTGCCAGCATTGGGTAGTTCATTGCGCCTAGTAGAGCGACAACTGGACCACCGTGAGCCACGCTGTTGGTGATACCGAATGAGAACGCCATAACAGCGGCAGTCATTGAACCAAGTACGTTGGCAGGGATAACCGACATCGGATCTTGAGCCGCGAAAGGAATCGCACCTTCTGATATACCCACCAAGCCCATTGCGCCTGCAGCTTTACCTGCTTCGATTTCAGAAGATTCAAACAGGTCGAACTTGCGGCCAAGTCTGGTTGCGATGGCCATACCCAGTGGAGCCACAGGAATTGCACACGCCATCGCACCCATGAATTGAGTTTGACCGCTGGCAATCATGCCGACCGAGAAAAGGAATGCCACCTTGTTGAATGGACCGCCCATATCGAAACCGGCCATGCCACCAAGGACGATGCCAAGCAGAACCACGTTGCCTGTGCTCATGCTCGTTAGTAGTGCAGTAAGAGCATCCATCAGCCCAGCGATAGGTGCACCGATAACAAAAATGAACAGACCTGCGATGAACAAAGAGCCAGTGATCGGAGCGATCATGATAGGTACAAGCGGTTGAACGAATTTGTGGTAGTTAAACGAGGTGATCCATTTAACGAAGTAACCCACCAATAGACCTGCGATGATTGCACCAATGAAGCCAGTGCCTGCGTCAGCGCCGTAGAAAGAACCGTTGTTGGCAATCCAACCACCAATCAAACCTGGGGTTAGAGCAGGGCGGTCAGCAATCGCGTAAGCAATGTAGCCCGCCAATATTGGGATCATCAATGTGAAGGCAACCACACCGACTTCTAGGATTTGGTTCCACATGCTGCCAGCAGGAATTGCCATGCCTGATTCACTTGGCTCGCCGCCAATCGCCAGTGCAAGGGCAATCAATAGGCCGCCAGTGACTACGAATGGGATCATGTGTGATACGCCATTCATCAGGTAACGATAAAGGTCTGAACGCGCTTGTGAGGCTTTTTCTACAACGGATTGGTTGGCCGGCGTTTGTTCTGCTTGATAGCTTGGCGCGTTGAGTGCTTGCTTGATCAAGCTTTGTGCGTCTTTGATTGGTGCTTTTACGTTGGTGCTGATGACGCGTTTTCCGGTAAAGCGAGCCATGTCGACCTGTTTATCACAAGCCACGACAATCGCGTCTGCACGTTCGATCTCTTCTTGAGTCGGGCTGTTTTTAACACCAATAGAACCGTTAGTTTCGACCTTGATGTCGTAGCCAAGAGCCGCTGCGCCTTTCTCTAGCGCTTCAGCTGCCAAATAAGTGTGTGCAACGCCAGCTGGGCAGCCTGTCACACCAATGATGAAGCCTTGTTTCTCAACGTTGTTTTCCGTTTCTGAAGGCTCAGGTTTGCTAAGCAGTAGTTCTAATGCTTCTTGTTCAGATTGAGCATTCATGAAGCTTTCGATAAAGCCTTCTTCAATCAGTTTTGAAGAAAGCTCTGCCAATACTTCAATATGGTGATTATCGCCGCCATCAGGAGAAGCAATCATGAAGAACAGTTTTGATGGCTGAACGTCATCGGCGCCGTACTCGATACCCTGCTTGTGGACGCCGATAACAACCGCGGGTTTGATCACCGCGCTGCTTTTCGCATGTGGCAGGGCAATGCCTTCTTCAAACCCTGTATTACCTTGTTCTTCACGCGCCTTAATGTCGGCAAGAAACTGTGCTTTGTCTGAGATTCTTCCTTGTGCGTACAGCACGTCTATCAGCTCTTTAAATACGTCTTCTTTTGAATTAGCGCTAAGCGAAAGCTTAATCAAATTTTGATTGATCAATGTCGTGATCATAATGAACCCCTACTCTGTTTTTATTTTGTTAGAGGTATTCTGGAATCTACGGCTTGCCTTCTGTAGTGAAGAAAAAACGCATTTACTGGATGATTGTTGCGTTATAAGTGGAGTGTGATTTTGATCGGTCGAGTGGTCGTTTTTAGGGCGGTGTTGACAGAGTTTAAGATGTGTTGAGGCTTTTATTTATAAGGGCTGTAGCGTATTTGTTTATCAGAGCAGGAACATTCTAGGTCAGTTTCGTTACTGGAAATTTATTTCCGTGACTGGATTTTTGTAGCCTAGATCTCAAATTGTGATTTTGCTCAATAGCGCTATGTTTCACTAAGGGGTATATCTATTCCCGTAGCCTTATTGCTGCCCATTAGAGTTCGAATAATGATATTTCATGACTTAATCTCGTCTGTATTAAATGAGCGAGAACCGTTTCATAACATCTGGTTTGCTGGAGATTTTCACACGCCTTCAGCATGCAGTTATCAGGTGAACTTTCCACGTTTAGAGCTGGTGCTAGACGGAGAGTATATTAATGAAATGGAGAGTCATGATCGCAAAATAACCAACGTTATCGCCAAAGCCGGAGACGCGATTTTCATCCCACCCAACTGTTGGAACAAGCCAAACTGGGATACTGACTGCTCGGTGTTGAGCATGTTGTTTGGTCGTCGTCAGCTTGGTTTAAGTTTGGTGAGTAAGCGCAAAGGCGAGGAGAGCTTTTACGATATCCAAAAACACAGTATTCAGACTCGCTCTGGGTTTGCAATTGATAACATTTTGGAGGCGCTCAGCTCACTAGCGAGAGAGTAACAAGCAGCCGATGGATGAGTTATTGCTGCAAGCTCTACTGCAATACAGTAAAACCATGCTGGAAGTGCCCGTAGAAAAATCTCATAGCCGAGTACAGGATGTGTATCAGGGGATTTGTATCTACATTCAAGAAAACTTCCACCGCCAGATCACCCGAGACAGCATTGCCTCACGCTTTAGTATTTCATCCAATCACTTGTCGCGAATGTTCCGTCAACAAGGCCACATGACGCTGGCAGAATACATCACCCGAGTCCGTGTTGACCGCGCCAAATTCATGCTCAAGAAGTACAATTTCAAGCTCAATGAAGTGGCATTACGTTGCGGCTTTAAGGATGTGAACTACTTCTGTCGAGTATTTAAGAATCGCACCGGTAGAACGCCGACTGAATATCGAGGCTCTATCTAACGAGTCAGCTCAATTTCATAAACCTGACTTGTTGAGGCAGACAAGCGAGCGAGCGGCTGGGCTATTGAGTAAGGATCGTGAACGGGTTACAAGCACTAAAGCAGGCGAGATGAGATATACATCAGCAAGGCTTGTAAATCGACACTGCTTCGAGTCTTTTGCAAACGCTCGTTGACCTGATCGTGAAGTAGGTTTCTAGTTAGGTTGGTAGCCGCCACAATGTGTTCACGTTGCGGCTTGGTTGGCAGTACTAAAGCGATAGCAACGTGTACTTGGCCAATTTGAGGTGCCCAGTCAATCGGGTTGTCACTGACGATCACCGCGATCGAGAGATCTTGAGTAGATTCAAACATCACATGGGGCAGTGCGATACCTGGTGACACGCAGGTTGAAGAGCGTTCTTCTCGCTTAATGAAAGCCAAAATCAGCTCATCTGGATCTTCTGGATAAACGAGGTGAGCGAGCCCTTTCAAGCACTCAAATTTTGTCAGTTGAGTTTGCGCCTTAGCGTGGTGCCACTTGATGTCACAAGGCGGGCATATCTGAGGCATACGCTGGATTAAGTCGTTCGAGAACTCATGATTCACTTGTGAGCCAACCATGTCGTAATGCTCAGCAATCACGTCTTTTATTACAAAACATGCGAGTTCAGCATCAATACCTACTGCGGTGATCTGGCATAAATCGCCACGAAGTAAACCCACTTGTAACATCGCGACAGATTTGGAGAGATCAGCGGTTCGATTTTGAGTGATGTTGATAATGCGGATGTTGCTTTTGAACTTCTTCGCTAAACGAGTCAACGGCTGCGCGACGTGTGAGTTCGCGGCAGGATCGTCAACGAAGAAGGTGATCTGATATTCATTCATGAAAGGTTTAAGTTCGACAATGCTTGATAAAGACTTTATCGACACTCAATAACACCTCTTCCATTGGAATGAATACGGTTTTCGCGGGGTCAAATCGACTTGGTTGTTCGATGTCGATATCAGAGACGATCAACACTTTGTCTGCGAGGGTAATATCCTGGCCTGTCAGTAAGTTTTCAATCCCCATAGCGCCTTGAGTCTCAACCTTGATTGAAACATTGAATTTTGGGGCTGTTTTATTTAGTGCATCAGCTGCCATATAGGTGTGCGCAATGCCTGTAGGGCACGCAGTTACCGCTACAATTCTCATTATTATTCTCGGTGTGCTTAGATCGACAGTTTACTTGGACCGATGGGACTATCTGAATCTAGGAAGTTTATGGATTCCCGTTTTTAATTCAAAGGTGAACGTCACACTCTTGCTTCTTGGTTACAATTATCCAGTTAATGCGCCTTTCGTCCTATATATCGAGCGGGATTGCATCGTTAATCTTTTCATATCATTAACCTCTTTATCTCATTTACTCAAATTGGTACTCGGACGAGGCAGCACATGGACATCACTGACATTATAGAGCCGGAGATTATCTGTCTGGATTTAAAGGCAGACTCAAAACAGGCGGTATTTGAAGAGCTTGTCGAACTGCTTGACCGCGCAGGTAAGCTCTCCAATAAAAGTGAATTCCTTGATGATATCTGGAAGCGTGAGGCTATCGGCAATACGGGCTTTGATGATGGTATTGCGATTCCACACGCGAAAAGCACTGCTGTAGCTAAACCTGCTGTGGCGGTAGGTATTAGCCGAACGGGTGTCGATTATGGCGCAGACGGCGGCGAACTGTCGGATGTGTTTTTTATGCTCGCGTCGCCAGACAATAGCGATGATCATCATATTGAGGTTCTGGCTCAGATCTCAACTCGATTGATCGAAGATGGTTTTGTTACAAAATTAAAGGCGGTAGAGTCGGTCGAGGAAGCTCAAGAGCTGTTTCTCGAAGCGAATTCTGAATCTTTCGATAGCTACGCTTCTAGTCATCATGAAGTTTACAGCGAACCATTAAGCCCTTGGGCACAATCTCTTAATCGTCTTAAAGAACACTTGTTGTACGGTACTTCGCACATGATCCCATTCGTGGTCGCGGGTGGGGTACTTTTGTCTTTGTCGGTAATGATGTCTGGTCATGGCGCTGTGCCTGAGAGCGGCGTTCTGGCTGACATAGCACAAATGGGTATCGCGGGTTTGACTTTGTTTACTGCGGTACTCGGTGGTTATATCGCGTATTCGATGGCCGACAAACCGGGCTTAGCTCCGGGCATGATTGGTTCTTGGCTCGCAGTGAATCAGTACAGTACCGGTTTCCTTGGTGCAATTGTGGTCGGATTCTTCGCTGGCTTTGTGGTGAATCTACTTAAGAAGATCAAACTGCCAGACAGTATGATCTCGCTGAGTTCGATCTTCATCTATCCATTAGTCGGCACCTTTGTAACCTGTGGGGCGGTGATGTGGGTGATTGGCTCTCCTATCGCGTATGTGATGCTTGAGATGAACCAAATGCTGACTGGCATGGCAGGCTCAGGAAAAGTGGTGCTAGGCAGTATTTTAGGGGCGATGACGGCCTTTGATATGGGCGGCCCAATCAACAAAGTGGCGACGCTGTTTGCTCAAACGCAGGTGAACACTCAACCTTGGCTAATGGGCGGCGTCGGTATTGCCATTTGTACGCCACCATTAGGTATGGCTCTTGCCACTTTCATATCACCTAAGAAATTTAAAAGAGACGAGCGTGAAGCGGGTAAAGCCGCCGGTATCATGGGAATGATCGGCATCAGTGAAGGCGCGATTCCTTTTGCTGCCGCCGACCCTGCGCGAGTTCTGCCCGCTGTTGTTGCTGGTGGAATTGTTGGTAATGTGGTTGGCTTTATGTTCCATGTCATCAACCATGCACCATGGGGCGGCTGGATAGTGTTGCCGGTGGTTGATGGCAAAATTGGCTATATCGTCGGGACATTAGCAGGAGCACTGACGACGGCTCTGATCGTGATACTACTGAAAAAGAACGTGGTCGAAGGTGAAGCAAGTTCTAATCAGTTTACGGGTGGCTCGATAACGGAAGAAGGACAAGCGGATGTATTGGCGATCACTTCGTGTCCATCTGGTGTCGCTCATACGTTTCTTGCGGCTAAGTCTTTGGAAAAGGCGGCTCATCATCTTGGGGTTCGGATTAAAGTCGAAACGCAGGGGGCCAACGGAATCGGCAATCGCATTACACAGAAAGACATTGAGCGGGCAAGGTTGGTGATTTTTGCTCATGATGTGGCAATTAAAGAGATCGAACGCTTTGCGAACGTGAAAACCTTAGATGTCAGTACTAAGGAAGCGATGCTTAATGCGCAGGCGTTGATTATGAGGAAAGTATAAAAGCAATCGGCTTTAAGATTGGCTGAAAAGCAATAAATAAAAAGACGCCCAAGTATTAGTAGTAATACTTGGGCGTCTTTTTGTAGATCTGAGTCTATATACGCTCAGTTGCTAAAAAGGGTGGTACTTGAAGATGTCTTCAACCATTGAGTTGAGTAGTTCTGTGTCATCGCAGGTTTTTGCATAAGTGCGTAGCCCTGCAATTTGAACCTGAACGTGGCGAGCAAGTTGAGGAGGTTCGCGTTCTTTGCTGATCTCACCAAGTTCTTGCGCTTCGGCAATCAGCTTAGCGAACTCGCCTTCCATGATCTTCAGTGATTTCTTGGCTTCTTCTAATAATTCAGCGTGCTCATCCGTCAGTTCAGCTACTGTTTTAGCCAGCATACACATGCCGTTAGGCGCGCTTTTTTTCGATTCGACAACGGCACGTTTTACGAAGTTTTCTAGTGCTTTGATTGGAGAGTCGGTTTCGCTGCGAAAGCGGTTCAAATTGTGAATGCCGAGTTCGGTATAGCGAGCCAATGTCTCTTTAAACAAGCCTTCTTTGCTGCCAAAAGCCGCATAAATACTGCCGGGACGCATATCAATCACGTCCTGTAGATTGCGCATAGAAGTTGCGTGAAAGCCCTTTTCCCAATACAGGTTAGTCGCTTTATCTACTACGTCTTGTCTATCGAACTTCGCTGTCTTGGCCATAACATCTACTTCATTAATCTGAACATATGTTCAATATTTTAAGATGAACACTCGTTCTAGTAAAGGAGTGTCTGGTTACTCTGGCAATCTCGCAAAGATCGATAGCATTAATCGGTAATAAAAAACTCTAATCATCAACAACTTCGACGGTTTTATGTTGTGCGCCGTAATAGGTACCTTCATCGATGGTGTACATCAGCGTTTCTTTGCACTCTGGGCAATCGAATTCTTCATTGGGTTCGATTGCTTCCTCTTCTACCCATTCCCATCCAATGTGTTCTTCGCAAGCGGGGCAATCCATAAAAATACCTCTCAGCTGTTGTCGCATATTTACTGCGAGCTTCTACTTAATAAGCTCGGCAGTATACATATTTGAGACTGAATATATAGATGCTCGTGAGTGAACAGCTTGGTAAGGGTTACACAGTGAGTGCTGGTCTACCACTTTATGATTATGCAGTATGTGTCAATTTTTAGTCACTGCGTCAGAGGAATGTTGTTACACGTATTTTTCGTCTGGTTAAGTCAGATAGTTAACAGTTTTATTCATAAATCAATGAGTTTTATAAGGTTAAATGTTAACGTCCTCTGCGCTGAACTGTGTAGTTAGGTCATGGTTTACATAGGTCAGCTTGAATAATTATAGAGTCACAATTAAGGCGCACCCGTTAGAAGGAAGCCAAATTCGATGACTGAGAAGATTTGTTAGTTGTTAGGGAAATAATAATGAATTTAACCGATATGTCATTTAAGCAAAAAATCATCGCTTTGCTTATCTTACCGATCTTAGGGTTTTTATGGCTTAGTGTTTCTGCCATTTCAAAAGGCGTAGAAACCACCAGTGAAATGTCGTCATTAAACCAACTTACGCGTTTGTCGGTAGTGTACAGTGAGTTGGTGCACGAGTTACAGAAAGAGCGTGGTATGACGGCTGGTTTTATCGGGTCACAGGGAAACAAGTTTGGCAGTGAGCTAAAAGCACAAAGAATTAACGCAGACAGCAAACGCAATCAAAGAACCGAGTACTGGCAGTCTGAAGAAATCGGCTTATCGCAGATCGCGCGTCTGAATACTGAAATCAGCCAAAGTCTCAACCAAATTACTTCGATTCGCAATAGAGTGGATTCTCAATCAATTCCGCTTTCTGAAGCATTAGCTTACTACACCAAACTTAATGCTAAGTTATTGAGTGTATCTGCATTAATTGCTGAGCTAAGTACTGATGCCACCATCACGACAGAAACCATCGCCTACTATAACTTTCTACAAGGCAAAGAGCGTGCGGGTATCGAACGTGCGGTTCTCAACAACACCTTTTCTAAAAATGAATTTGGCCCGGGTATGCTGGTTAAATTCATCTCTTTGGTAACCGAGCAAAATACATATTTTGCGAACTTTGAAGTTTTTGGTAACCCAGATAACGTTGATTTCTTTAAACAGCAACTGAATGATCGCTCGGTGGCTGAAGTGGAAAAACTTCGTGATGTGGCTGAATCGAAAATGAGTGGTTTTGATGTCGATCCTGTTTATTGGTTTGCTCAATCGACGGCACGAATTGTTCAGCTGAAGAAGACTGAAAATCAGTTAGCAGAGTCTCTTATTACACTGACGGATCAGAAAACTCAGCAAGCTCAATCAGCAATGATGGGCAGCATTGTGGTGTTTGTTGTGATCACTTTGTTCGCAACTTTTGTTAGCTTCAAAGCCATTACTGATTTAACGACTCGAGTTAAAGATCTAACGCGAGTACTTTCTAAAGTCCGAAATGACAATGACTTAACCGTTCGTGCGACTTACGAAGGTAATAGTGAGCTGGGTCAAATCTCATCGTCGCTTAATGAAACATTAGAGAAGTTTTCTCAAGTTATCGATAACCTATCTCAATCTAGCCTGACACTTGCTTCAGCAGCAGAAGAGACGGCGCAAACTTGCCAATACAACTCAAGCACCTTAGTTGAACAGCAAGACCAGATTGGCTTGATTGCGACAGCAACAGAAGAGCTATCAGCGACGGTGAATGAAGTCGCGGCTAAAACACAGCAAACGGCAAGTTCAGCGAAGATCGCTGATGAACAATCACAGCAAGGCTTAAGCACGGTTCAACAATCTTATGAGTCGATAGAAACCTTGGCTTCTGAGATTAACGGCCTCGCTGAAAAAATCACTCATCTACACGAAAGCAGCAACAATATTAACAGTGTGATTGATGTGATTAAATCCGTTGCCGAACAAACCAATTTGTTAGCGTTAAATGCAGCGATTGAAGCCGCTCGAGCTGGTGAACAAGGTCGTGGTTTTGCTGTCGTAGCCGATGAAGTTCGTACTTTGGCTCAGCGTACGCAACAGTCCACTTCGGAAATTGAAGGCTTCATTAACTCGCTACAATCTGACGTACAGACAGCATTCAATGTGATTGATAACAGCAAGAAGATGTCTTCAAGAGCGGTTGAAGACTCACGAGGAGTAGAACAGACCCTGCAAGATATTTCAGGGGCTGTGAGCGAAATATTCAGCATGGCAGAGCAGATCGCAACCGCAACTGAAGAGCAAGCAGTAGTGACTCAAGATATTGCTCAGAACGTTGTCGCGGTAGAGCAGAAGTCGACAGAATCTACGACAGGCGCAACGCAAATTGCTGCAACAGCGAAAGAGCAGGCTGAGTTGGCAACATCGCTGAAAGAGCTCTCGAATACGTTTAAGAGTTAGCAACTCAGAGCTAGAAGCTTTCTATCGCATATAAAAAATGTCCCGCCTAGTGCGGGACATTTTTTTAGCGGGAGGGGGGATGAAGCGGCTAAAGCGCTTGTCCGTTAACCGACAATTTCACATCAATGTTGCCACGAACCGCGTTTGAGTAAGGGCAAACTTGGTGCGCCGTTTTCACAAGCGTCACAGCTTGTTCTTGCTCTAGATCCAGTTCAATCGATAGAGCAACAGTTAAAGCAAAGCCGCCGTTTTCATTTGGTCCGATACCGACTGTTGCAGTCGTTGGCGCCGATGCGATTTTGATTTTCATCTCTTTAGCTACATGAAGTAGAGCATTTGAGAAACACGCAGAGTAGCCCGCAGCAAACAGTTGCTCAGGGTTTGTCGCTTCACCTGTTCCGCCCATCTCTTTAGGGTAGCTCAACGCCACTGAAAGCAGGTTGTCATCAGTAGAAACTTGGCCGTTACGACCTGCAGTAGCTGTAGCAGAAGTTGTGTAGAGTGTTGTCATTGTCTTAGTCCTTGTTTGAGTTGTGCAAAATTAGATTGCGTGCAACTTAATTTTAAAGCTAGCTTAATTGATAAAATTCGAGCGCGCAAGTATATTGTGCACAATTTAATTTATTGGTGAGGTGATCATGAGCGACCAAGATGACTATCTAAAACTGGATAATCAGGTGTGTTTTGCGCTGTATAGTGCATCGAATGCAATGAGTAGAGCGTATCAACCTTTACTGAAAGCGCTTGACCTTACTTACTTGCAGTACATTGTGATGATGGTGCTGTGGGAAGAAAAAGAGATAAATGTCAAAGCCCTAGGCGCAAAAACGCATTTGGATTCAGGTACGTTGACGCCTTTACTCAAGCGCTTGGAAACGAAAGGTTACGTGCTTAGAACTCGCAGTGCTGAAGATGAACGAGTTCGAGTTATTACACTGACGCCTGCAGGGGTAGAGCTCAAAGAGCAAGCGCAAACTGTGCCAGTAGAAATGCTATGTCTTTCTAAGATGAATGAAGATGAGCTTAAATCGCTAAAAGCACAGTGTGAGCAATTGCTTGGCAATTTGACCAAGTAAGCACTTTTAGTTTTTGGCTATGGTAATCAGAAAATAAGAAAGCCCGTTAGCCCTACGGTTAATTAGTTGCGATCGCTAATTCGAGTAAGACTAACGGGCTTTTTGTATCTGCTCCCTTCTAAATGGCAACAGATAGTCTATTCAATTGGGATTTATCCCATAAACCAAGAGATGAAAATCAACGCACCAAAACCGAATGTTGCCATCAGTGCCGTATCGCCACCGCCTGCTGTATAGCTGCCTTCGGTTTGTAGGTGAGGGAAGTCAGGCCTACGAACCTTAACCACCATTGCGAGTGGTCCCCAGATAGCTAGGAACACCAACACCATGCCTGCATAGTCCAACATGCTCACGAACTGGCTTGCGAACAGCTCTGCTAATACCAAAGGCAATACAAAGGTCAGAGCATAAGCTAATGCTTTGTTGTTGGTGACTGCGTCTTTGTTTTGGTCATACAGCGCCATCGACACACCAAGGAAAGAGGTTACCAATGCCAGTGCTGAGAACAGCGCAATAACTACCTTCAACCAAGAAGATTGACCGCTAAACTCTGAGATCAGTTCTGAAATGTTATGGAACTGACTGATAGCGTCTGTACCAAGGTTACCGATAATCGCGAACAACCAAGTTAGGTAGCAGATTAGTGGTATCACTGAGCCTAGCAGAATCATATTGCGGATCTGCTTTTGAGTCGCTTCGCGGTTGTAGATAACCAGTGACGGGATCACCACCATAGAGGCAAAACTGGTAAAGATAACCGCGCTGTACTGCACCACGTCATTGGCCGTGTATTGGCTAGTTTGAGTTAGGTAATCTAGACGGATATTGCTAAACAGAGAGGCAATTACAATAAACAGCATTACCACCATCATGATGAATAGACCACGGTTTAATTTATCGATATAAGACTTACCTGCGACTACAATCACACCCATCAATAGGCTGAAAACGGTATAAGCAGCGGATGCAGAGATGTCTACGCCGACGTCGAGCAGTAGCTTATGAATGATGTCGCCAACACCCAAGATATAGGCGATCAGCATGCATACCAGCAGCAGATAAAAGAGTGCATTGATAAAGTGTTTACCTTTGCTGCCCAGAGTGAGGTAAGCAACACTGCTCATGCCACTGTTGTCTTTCGTTTTGGTACACGCTTCTGCCAGTAGGAGTGCAGAGTAGGTGGTGCCGATAAAGATGAGTAGCATCAGCACTGAGCTGATCATGAAGCCAAACTGGGCCAACACCATGGGAATAGCAAGCATGCCAGCCCCTAATGCAGTTCCTGAAAGGATTAGGGAACTGCCGAATAATTTCATATTCAAAAAAACAACCTCTAGCGATCCAATTAATTTTTGTTTGGATTGTAAATAATTGTTTCCAAGACTAACAAAATACTCAGTAAAGTTAGGGGTTAAATCTTAATTATTTTTGAATTTTTCTAAAAAACTTACAAAGGTATTTCGGAGTATTATCTGTGAGCGTTTGACGCATTTTCTTGGTGATTGTATTGGTTGTTTTAGTTAACGTTTATTCATTGTTGAATGATCTAGCAGTCAGAAATATTCGATTAGAAAGAAGTATGTTTGGCGATAATCTTGGCTAGTGTTACAACTCCTTCTTTCCACTCTTTACTCTCTTCGATGTTCGCTACCGTGAAGCGCAAGCAGTGTTTATATTGATCGTTTGTCCCAAATACTGTGCCAGGTAATATTCCCAATTTGTGCTTCAAACAATCTTGATAAATCGCGTAGCTATCGACAGATTCAGGTAACGTGATCCAGTTTAGAAAAGATCCCTCAGGCTTTGACAGATGGTAGCGGCCAACAAGGTGTTCATAGCCATCAAGCGCTTGTATTAACAGGCTTTGGAATTGCTTTTGATTGACTTGGTAGAGTCGCTTCATCTTAGACAAATGACTTCGATATTTCCCCGTAGTGAGGAAGTGCCCAACCGCTGATTGCATTAAGTTGGAGCTGCCCATGTTGTCGCATAATAGGTATTTTTCAACTTGAGCTTGGTAACGACCTGAGAGTAACCAGCCAATACGCAAGCGAGAATCTAAGGTCTTGGACAAAGAGTTGACGTAAATGACTCGATCTTGGTTATCAAGCTCTTTGAGGCTGGCAATGGGTGTGTCGAATGCCAAGCTACCGAATACATCGTCTTCGATAATCGGTAAAGATCCGGAGATATCCAGTAATGCCTTTCGGTTAGCCAATGGCATTCGTGAACCCGTTGGATTGGTAAAGTTTGGTGTTAGCAGTAAGGTTTTTACTTCCCATTTGTTCAACGAACTTTGTAGTGATGGAATATCAATGCCGTGGCTCACACTGCTTGGAATTTCTAGTGCTTGCAAGCCAAGCGATTCAAGTAAAAGCAGATTGCCGAAGTAACAGGGCGATTCGACCGCCACGATGTCACCCGGTTTGGTGAGTGCACGTAAAGCCAGACTGATCGCCTGTTGAGCACCATGTGTAATTGCAATTTCATTCGATCCCGCAGGTACGCCTAGATCATGGGTGATCTTTAACAACTGCTTCACTAATTGCTCATCGCCGGGAGGTAATTGGTAATAACCGGGAAGCTGAGTTTGCAAACGGCTATGGCGACCGATTTCGGCATACAAGCTACGAATAGCCGGGTTGTTGATATTCGGGTGTGCTGAACCTGCCAACAATTTTAGACGGCCTTTTGGGCGAGAGAGAACCGATTTAGTCACTGAAAGCAGATCGACTTTTTGAGGCTGGCTCGGTGCATCCCAGATGGTGGTGTTCGGTGCTTTTACGCGATAGCCTGATTTAGGCACAGAATAAACCCAGCCCGTCGCTTCCAGCTCTTGATAAGCGCGAATCACGGTGTTTTTGCTCACACCGAGTTGTTCACTGAGTTGACGAATGGAAGGCAAGCGGTCGTCTGGGTGGAAGAGCCCTTTATCGATCTGAGCCTTAATGTGTTGTTCTATCGCGAGATATTTATTGCCGCTGAGTTCTGCTTCCATGTTTCCCCCTTGTTACTCACACTTAATCTGTAACCATTTAAAGTGTTATATCTGTATCTTTATTAGTTATCTGTACCCAACTAAGGTAACAGCATTGATGAAGAGTTGACCAGAGGTTTGTAATGCTGATTAAAATGATTCCGTTTGTGTTTGTACTATTGTGGTCGTCAGGCTTTGTTGGCGCCCGTCTTGGTGTTGAATACGCTGAACCCGCAACGTTACTTTCACTTAGGATGGTAGCCAACGTGGCGCTATTCTTGGTTTTGATTTCAATCCTTAAGCGTCGTATTCCTCGTGGTCGAGCATTTTTCCACGCTTGTGTGGTGGGTATCTTGATTCATGGCTTCTACCTTGGTGGCACTTATCTCGCGATTGATATGGGTATGCCTGCCGGGTTGAGTTCTCTGCTTGTTGGCTTACAACCGATTCTGACGGCATTGATAATGATCAGCTGTACCTCGCAGCGTTTTAACTTCGCACAATGGTTAGGTTTAGCTCTTGGTTTCGCAGGTATTAGCTTGGTGCTGATGGGCAATATTGAGTGGCAGTCAGATGACCAAAAAGTCACGGCAACTTTGTTGTGTTTGGTTTCTTTGGTGGGTATTACGGTCGGTACTTTGTATCAGAAGCGCTTTTGTCAGGGTACAGATATGGTCGGTGGCGCGATGGTGCAGTACTTGGCAGCAGCAGCATTGTTCTTACCTTTTGCAATGCGCTACGAAACTATGCAGGTGAACTGGACTATTGAGTTCACGTTGACTCTGGCTTGGCTAGTGATTGTTTTATCGTGCATTGCTATTCTATTGCTGCTTTACATGGTAGAGCATGGCGCTTCTTCAAGTGTGGCATCGGTGTTTTACCTCGTTCCACCCACAACTGCCATTCAAGCGTGGCTCATTTTTGGAGAGTCATTCGACATTTATGGCGCAATAGGCTTCGCGTTGTCAGCGACCGCTGTTTATCTGGTGGTGAAAAAGCCTGAGTTGATTAAGTTCCGTAGACGAACAGCATTAGAGAGGTAATGTGTCTACCAAAATTATACCAATCGTAGTAACTAACTGGTCACCCTAGCTTGTTAAAAATCTCGATAACTTCGTTAGAATTTTTGATTGTAGAATAACTACTTATCGAAAAATGCTGCCTTGTTCTCAAGCTTTTTTCCTACGCTATTTTTGATCACTTACTTACTGTGATTGGTATAACTCGACTTGAAATAGATTGCTAGAAACAAAAAAGAGCCTGAATATTCAGGCTCTTTCTGTATCAATATTGGCTAGCGACTATTGATTAGCGCTGCATTAAACAAGCGTAAGCCGTGGTAAACGGTGCTTCTTGGTACTGCTTAAGGCCTGTTTCTTTGAACTTCATCATAAGAGGGTTGCGCTTAAGGCTTTCTTTGATTTCATTCGGAGATACAACGGTTACGTCTAGGCCGTCGATCAACTGAATTGCCGCTTCTAGTTTGAAGCCGAAGCCACCGCCAGCAAATTTGCCTTTAGTTTGGCGTTGACGAATTACCACTTTTTCTACTTGGTAATCTTCCATTAACTTTGCAAAAGAAAATTGAAAATCTTTCATATTCTGTGTGTCGTTTGCGTCACTAATCGCAACTTTAGAAACTCGGCAATCAGGAATGTTAAATACACCGTCTGATAGAGATAGAAGACAGATGACTGCATCGTTACCTTTGATTTCAACACCACAAATTTTCATGTTCTTACCTACTTATTTTAGAGCCCTATATTATGGTGTTATTTCGATGACTTCTCCAGTAATAGAACATGTCTAAGGTAAATAAATTCAATATTGTCCACTTTAACTTTTTCAGGTTGACGTCTGGTTAAATGCGAAGCACTCGTTTTCATCGTCTAGTTTTATATGCGATGAGATTCACAAAACTATAGCTGGCTTTTTTATCGATACTGTATATTATGCGCGCGTCCCTATTTAATGTGTGGTTATAAACCCTCTATGAATATCAAAAACCTTTCTATTAAGAGTAAAATTGCGATCCCTCTAATGGTTATCGTGATTGTTTTCTCAACTGTTACTGTGCTTAACGTGATTAAATCTAACGCGCAAGCAGCGATTAACCATGAGCTCAATAATGTGGTTCAACCGGTTCTCGACAACCTAGAAGATGGGTACCGAGATATCTATCAAGTCATTGCATCTGCCCAAGGTTTGTTACTTGCTAAAGATAAGGATGCGATCGAATATCAAAAATTTGAGTTTGAAGACAACGCTTACAAAGCCGTTCCACGCTTTGAGAGTGTCCAAACTCTATATACCGCAGGTGTCTTAGACTCATCTTCTCAAGACGAGCTAGCGAAACTGGTAAAGGCGATGAAAAAGTGGGTGGCATTGCACGAACCAATGTTCGCTGACCCTGCCAATGCTCTTCAACACAACATAGATTACTCGCCGGCATTGGACGCTGAGTTTGCGATCATTGACGATCAACTCGGCTATATTAGAGAGCTGATTGCAGTCAAACAAAAAGAGCTTCGCCAGCAAGCTAATGACTCGATTGAAGAAAGTAAGCTGATCATCGAAGTAGGTATGGCCGTGGCGGTACTTGCGGCTTTGTTTTCGATGTGGTTATCGAACCGTTTTATCGTTCAGCCGATTCAGAGCGTAGAGAAAGCGATGAATGAAATCGCATCGGGTGATGGTAACTTAGCTCAGCGAATGAAAGTTGAAGGTTCTGATGAGATTGCTCGTTTAAGTTCAGCGTTTAACAAGTTTGTTAGTAAGATACATACCACTGTTGAACAAGTGATTCTGACATCAAATGCCGTACGTGCAGAGATGGAAAACATCAAATCAATAACGCAGAATGTGGCTGAATTTTCTTCGAATCAACAGAAAGAAAGTGAAGTAGTCGCGGCTGCCGTTCATGAAATGCAAGCGACCAGTGAAACGGTAAGTGGTAACGCGTTAGATGCGGCAACCGCAAGTAACGTTGCGAACAATGAAGTGGAATCAGCAGACAGCACTTTGGGCTTAACCGTAACTTCAATTGAACGCCTTGCGCAAGATATCGAGAATGCAGGTGGTGTGGTTCAGGAATTGGATACTGATGTGAAGAACATTGCTTCTATTCTTGGCGTGATCAAAGGCATTGCAGAGCAAACCAATCTATTGGCATTAAATGCGGCGATTGAAGCAGCGCGTGCTGGTGAACAAGGTCGTGGTTTTGCGGTAGTTGCTGATGAAGTCCGTGCGCTTGCGAGCAAAACTCAAGACAGTACGGGTGAAATCCAATCAATGATTGAACGCTTAGAAGTTGGCGCCAAACATGCCGTTGGCGTGATGACAGAAAGCAAGGCAAGTGGCGAGAAAACCATTGTTCAAGCGGGCACTGCAGCTTCATCATTGAGCGAGATTCGTAACTCAATCGGCAAGATGAATGAGATGAATACGCAAATCGCAACAGCGGCTTCTCAGCAGTCTCAGGTGTCTGAAGAAGTGAACCAGAATGTTCAACGTATCGCGGAAAGCACCATGAAAATGGTTGAGATGGCAAACAATGCAGAGAACGCATGCATCTCACTAGCAGAACAGTGTGAAGCACTTGATAGCCTAGTTTCTCAGTTTGAAGTGTAATCTTTGAGACTGAACAGGCAAAAGTGAGTGGCTAATCGTTTCTAGTTTTAACCCTCACGCATCTGTAATAGACAATAATAAGGCCCGTACTCAATGAGTGCGGGCTTTCTTTTTTGGTGCGAGTATTTTTTGATAACAGTATTTGTAATACAAGGTCGGTTCGAACTTTGTAGATTAGGTCGATAGGAGCCTTGTGGGGAATGCGATATTAGCTTCAATGAAGGCCTTTGTATGTGCATGGCGCATATTAAGCTAGGTGACACTGATCTATATCTTCAATACACTGTATGGGTAACCATAGTTCAAAATAGGGTAGAGGCATGGCCAATTGGGAAGGGGTAAGTGAGTTTGTTGCAGTGGCAGAGCGCGAAAGCTTTACTGGTACCGCACAGAAACTCGCTACGTCAGTGGCTCAAATCAGTCGTAGAGTGGCAAATCTCGAGGAACGCCTCGCAGTAAAACTACTCAATCGAACGACTCGTAAGGTTTCTCTAACAGAGGCTGGGCAACTCTATTATCAGCAATGTAAGTTGTTGGTCGAGGGTTTAGAAATTGCTGAGTTAGCCGTCACGCAGATGCAATCCACGCCAAAAGGTTTACTGAAAGTAACAGCACCTGTGACTTATGGTGAGCGTCAACTCGCCCCAATACTTCATCAGTTCTTAAAGCTCCACCCACAAGTCGAACTTGAGCTGATGTTGACCAATCAAAAGCTCGACCTTATTGATTCGGGTGTCGATGTCGCTATTCGTCTTGGTCGCTTAGAAGATTCGAGCCTTGTGGCAAAGAAGCTGTCTCAACGCCAACTCTACGTGTGCGCCAGCCCTGAATATATTGAACGTTACGGTGAACCGCATACGCTCTCTGAGTTGAGCAATCATCAATGTTTAGTCGGCGGCTTTGAGCATTGGCGTTTTAAAGAAAATGGGCGACCTCGCTCAGTTCGGGTTAATGGACGCATTAAATGTAACAGTGGCTTAGCCTTACAAGACGCAGCGAAACAGAGTATTGGCTTAGTGCAGCTACCAGAATATTACGTGAGTGAAGATCTTGAGTCTGGTGAATTGGTTGAGGTGTTATCTGATTACCGAGACGATAAAGAGGGGATTTGGGCGCTTTACCCACAGAACCGTAATTTGTCTTCAAAGGTTCGCTTGTTAGTCGACTTCTTGTCTGAGCAATTAGACTAGTTCTATCTGGCAAGACACTATGGACAAGAAAATGGGCTTCAGAACAAAGATTCTGAAGCCCATTTTTATTGATGTTCTATAGCTTTTACTTGCTAAGCATTAAGCATTAAGCATTAAACCGTGAAGCGATCAACCAAGTGGTACAACTCGTTTGCTCGGCTGTTTAGGTTTTGGCTACCTGTACGGTTTTGGTTTGCTAGCGATGCCGATTGAGAACTTTGGTCTGAAATCACAACAATGCGTTGAGATATCTCTTGGCCAACAATATTCTGCTGTTCAGTCGCCGTCGCAATCAGTGAGTTCATGTCCATGATGGTATCAATCGAATCTTGAATTTTAGCAAGTGCTGCAGCTGCTGCGTTCGCTTCTTCTACCGTTTGAGCACTTCTGCTTTGGCTGGAATCCATTGCTTTAACCGCGGCATCTGAAGCGGATTTTAGCTGTTGGATCATTTTGTGAATGTCGCCCGTGCTCTCTTGTGTGCGGCTTGCAAGCTTACGAACTTCATCAGCAACTACGGCAAAACCTCGGCCTTGATCACCAGCTCGCGCGGCTTCAATCGCGGCATTTAGTGCTAATAGGTTGGTCTGTTCCGCTATATCTTGAATGACAGTCAGTGAAGATGAAATGTTCTGTACATCTCCTTCAAGGCGAGATACCACAGTGTTTGCCTCTGATACTTCACTTGCAAGGTCTGCTACGGAACCTGCAGCAGCGTTGACAATTTGCTGAGCTTCTTTTGCATTGTTCTCTGCAAGTTTAGCTGAGTCAGCGGCTTGGCTTGCGTTGCTTGAGATCTCTTGCGCAGTTGTCGTCATCTCGGTCATCGCCGTTGCTACTTGTTCTGTCTCTTCACGTTGACCTGTCGCTATCTCGTCGACCTGAGCTGCGCGAGAAGACATGCTGCTCGTTTCTGATACAACTTGCTGACCCACATCGCTCACGCTACGAATGATGGTCTGTAGGCTAGAAACAAAGGCATTAAAGTTCTCACTGAGTTTGGCGAACTCAGGCGCTTTGAATGTTTCCATTCGAGCCGTTAGGTCGGCCTCACCACTTGCAAAGGCACTGATCGAACGGTCAAATTGCTCGAGTGGTTGCATGATTGTACGGTTCACTGCAACAGCGAAAACCGCTACCACTAAGGCAATCAAGCCACAGAAAAGTGCAATGGCAGTCAGTGAGCTTTGTAGCGCAGCATTCGAGCTCTCTTTCATGTCACTGATCACGGCGTCAATATCATCGGTATAAAAACCCGTGCCGAGCATTAAATCCCATTGTGGAATAAAGATTGAATAGCTGAGTTTTGGTAACGCAATGGACTGACCTGGCTTAGGAAAGTAGTAAGTGGTGAATTCCCCAATTTTTGAGTTCTTAATCAGGTCTTGGATTAGGTAATTGCCTTGTTTGTCTTGAAGGTCGTAGTAATTTTTACCAATGCCATCGGTACCTTGTCCGATGACGATTCTTACACCCTTAGAGCTGTAGCCAAAAATATAACCAGATTCACCATATTCTAGAGTTTTTAATGTGGGTAATGCTTCTTCAAGCGTGGCACCTTTTTCTAAGAAAGGAGATATCGAAGACTGAGCCATTTGCAGGTACGCTTTGAGTTCCTTTTCTTTCATCGCCATCATATTGCTACGCGTCGATTCTACTTGTTGTGCGGTTAGCTCAGTGCTCTTCATATACGTCACGCTCATCATCCCAATTGCCATTAGTAGCAAAGGGATAAAAGAGAGAATATAAAGGCGGTTTTTGATGGTGAGGGTCATTAGCACTTCCTATGTGATTGTCTCAGGCAATTTTCAACACATTATTAATGTGGTTTCGAAATGTAAACGGACTTGTTGTTGAATTGTTATCCTAAAACCTTTTTGTTTGATAAATATGATGGCGGTTAGGTTTTGAAGTGATAGGTGGTGCAACTAAGTACTTATCTGTAAAAAGAGCCGTTCGTTTCGATGCTTTTGAATTTGGCGCTGCTTTGGTAGAATGCGACGCTTTGTAGCACCCTGCTATGTCTATTCGTTAAGTGAGAAAGATTCATGAACAAAAGCCATGTGACTATTGGTTTAACTAACCCAAAGAGCCCGACAAACGTTGGCGCGGTTATGCGTGCGGCGGGTTGCTACCAAGTCGACGAAGTTAAATACACAGGGCAACGCTACGACAAGGCTGCAAAATTTCACACCGATACCAAGAGTGCAACGCGTACTATCCCGCTTACTGGTGTCGAGTCGTTTTTAGATAGCCTTAATTCAGAAACTAAGATCGTATGTGTGGAGTTGGCTGAAGGTGCCACACCACTGCCACGTTTTAAACACCCAGAGAACGCTATCTATATCTTTGGTCCTGAAGATGGTTCTATTTCTCAAGATGTCGCTGACCGAGCTGACCATGTTGTTTATGTACCAACGGTAGGTTGCATGAATCTAGCAGCAACAGTGAATGTGCTACTTTATGATCGCCTTGCTAAGTCAGATGAAATGGACGAGAGCAACGAGCTGATCAAGAAAAGCCGCGATAACCGTAATCACCTGCAAGTGAAGCAGGGGTAGATATCGTTCTAATCGTGTCTGGTCTCTTAATATCCAATGCAGATTAAAGAAAACCCCTATTCGTAGGAATAAGGGGTTTTTACTTGGTTGATCTCGGATCTTAGGTTTGGCTATTCAGCACATTTGGAAGCCATAATTTTTAATGGTTGCCCCGCATCATCGAATTGTAAGCTCCATACATACTGCCCAGCATTACGAATAGTGATAGCGGTATCTTGACCGTAACCACCTTTAATTAACGAGTTAAGCTGTCCTAACTTTAGGTTAAGCCCATCCGCTGTGAACTGAGGTGACCAAGCCTTGGATGCATATTGCATGCGATAACTGCCCGGTTTTTCAGTGGTGACGACTTGGTAAGTGTTGTCACCTTTATATTCAAACTCTCGTTGACCCACGTGTTTCCAACCTGAATCAGCAAAATTGCCAACCACATAAAGCGGGCTCGAAATAGGGCCTTCAGCTTTTATTGTTGGATTGTCACATTGAGCCATGAAGCCTTGTCCAACTTCATTTCCTGTCGCTAGTATCGCCGCAATTGGCCCTTTTTCACTTGGCTGTGTTATCGACAAGAAACGAGCTTCAAATGGGCTTAGAACGATAGAGTAGTGGCCATCAATAGCTGAGATCGATTGCTTGGATTCAATATCCGTCAGATCAGCTATGGAGCCGACTTTTTCTTTGGTTAGTTTTATGGTTTGTTCTTTGTTGGTAACGTTCACTGCGTAGACAACAGCATCGCCTTCATAGGCTTTGTGATCGACATAGGCGACATCATTGGCCATCAGGTTTGTACGTTTACCTTGTGATAGAGCGGGGTGCGTTTCTCTCAGTTTCATCAAGTTTGTCACGTATTGCTTTAAGTCTTTTTCGTGCGCATTGAGTTGGGCTGTGACACCTTCTACTTTACCGCTAGTACGGGCTACGTGATCATCACACAGACCATTAATAGCACAGTCATCAGTCCATACTTTGTCTGCAAAACCTTCTAGCTGATCGCCAATCTCGTCCCCATAGTAGGTCGTAATTGGGCCGGTATAAGCTGCTTGGAATGAAAATGCCGCTTTATAGCGCTGCCAATACTCTTTGTCTTGTGGAGAAGCGATATCACCGCGCTGTAATAAGTCACCAAAACGCACAAGGTCATGGTTACCGATCATTAAATTTGGCTTTGCGTGGTCTGGGTATAACGAATGTAAAGACATGCCTTCTGCAAGCCACTCTCCACCTTTGTTCCCCACGCCAGCTTCGTTTACAGCAAAGGTTTCCGTCAGGCGGTAGCGCATAGGGAAATCAAACGCAGAACATAAGGCCGGTGCTTCATTTGAACCGTAGCCTGTTTCAATAATGCGGTTCTCACCTGCCCAAATTTCCGCGACCATATAACCCAGAGGGTTCACGGTTTTACCTTCGCTGTTTACGTATTCGACTTGAGAAGATGCGGTGTCTACCGTTTCTCTGATTTGACTCCAAGCTTCTTTTGGCACTTGATAAGCTTGATCTAAGCGCCAACCATCAATTTTGAGCTCTTTGATCCAATACTCGGCAACTTCTTGATAGAAGGCTAGGCTCTCAGGGTATGAGACTGGATTATCCTCTCCTTGGGGCTGCTTACCTGTTGGTGACGGCACTACGTTTTTTTTGTGGTGGCCAAATACGCCATCAAAGAAGACATAAAGCCCTCGAGCATGCGCTTCTTCAACTAAGGTTTTAGCTTCTTCCATCGTGCCGAATCTCGGATCGATATTGAAATAATCGGTGGCAAAATAACCGGTTGCATCCAGTCTATCGGCCCAATGGTCTTGGTTTTCGATAGGCTCTGAATTAAAGATTGGGGTTAGCCAAATGCCGTTCATGCCAAGAGATTCAATGTAATCAAGTGAGTCGATAATACCTTGGATGTCTCCGTTATGGTGACTGGTTCCGTAGCCTGTCCCATGACCAATTGAGTCATCACCACTGACAAAGCTTTCGACCATTACTTGATAGATCCTCAAGTCATTCACGTCGGCATTCGTATTCGTTTGGCATTGGTATGCTGTTGGTTCTTGAACTGATTCAGGTGCAGATTGGCAACCTGCAAGTAGGATGGCGGTAACGGCCAACGCGGTATTGGATAGAGAAAGTTTCACGTAAAGGTCCTTATTATTATGATTTAACCTATTATTCACCATCCTGATATTCTATAAATCCTCCGTTAAATAGTGGCAATAGGAGTAGACGGTAGGCTGAGAGACTGAGGTCACAATATGTGGCTAATTTCTTATACATATTATGATGAAGTGCTGATTTTTGAGTCGGAACGAGATTTGTACCGGAAGATATTTTTATGCGGTATGTAACCAGCCTTGTAGAGATTAAGTCATTCTTTGTTTCTAATGTTATCTATCCCGTAAGCAATCGGATATTATCTTGGGTTCATCATTAGATAATTGAAGGGTTAGATAACACCATGGAAGACAAGCAATTACTTGCCGCGCTGCAACAACACCCTGTCCTCGATCTCTATCAGTTATTCCAAGAAGTTGGTCAAAACCGCTCTCTGTATGCATTACTAGAGAGGTTATCTTCCCTTAAAGAACACCACCAACTGAGCACTCGTCTTAGCCCTTTTAAGCCTCACATCGAAGGGTTGCTGGCTCAATTTGATAGCACTACACCGGACAGTGATATTCTCAAAGCGGTTGCTCTTCAGTCTGAGATTCAGCAACGAGGCCACAGTATGAGTCGTTACATCATGACATCGGACAATCACCGCCATTTTTCCCCAAATGCAGACCTAGTGATGTTTGGTGATTCGATCACCGAATGGGCACCTTGGGCGGATATCTTTCGCGATGTTTCGATGGTCAACCGTGGCTTAGCGGGTGACACCACAACTGGCATGTTGCGCCGTATTGATACCACGTTGAATGTGAAGCCAAAGCTGGTGTGCTTTATGGCTGGGATAAACGATTTGGCTCAGGGTTATGATGTCGAACATATCTACCGGAACTACATTGATATGCTTGAAGTGTGGCAAGAAAACGATATTCGAATCTTGGTGCAATCAACGCTTTATGTTGGCTCTAAACTGCAAGGTTTGAATTCGTCGGTTGAACTGCTCAATAGCAAGATAAGCGAGTACTGTTCTCAGCAAGGCATTGCGTTCTTAGATGTGAATTCTGTGTTGTCACCGAATAAGCTTTTGTCGAATGAGTACTCGTGTGATGACTTACACTTGAATGCGAAGGCTTACCAAGCTTGGGCTGAGGTGCTTCAACCTACGATAGCTGAGTTACTAAAATAAACTCACGCAAATAGCCAAATAGCCAAATAGCCAAATAGCCAAATAGCCAAATAGCCAAATAGCCGAGTAGATAAATAAATAGACAGATAATTAAACAGCTAGACCGATAAACAGCTTAGCTAATACAAGAAAAGCCAACCCCTAGATTTGTTTCGCGAACCATAAGGACATCAATGTGAACCTAAGACAGTTGGAAGTCTTTTACGCCATCATGCAAACCGGAACCGTATCTGGGGCTGCGCGTAACCTGCATGTGTCACAACCTAATGTGACTCGTATTTTGGCGCATACAGAGCAACAACTTGGGTTTGGATTGTTCGAGCGTGTCAAAGGTCGGTTGGTGCCAACGGTCGAAGCGAGAACCTTACTGCCCGAAGCGGAAAAGGTTTATCAACAGCTGGGTCAATTTCGATCTCTGACCAACAAAGTGAAGCAAGGACATCAGCATTTACGTATTGGTGCACCACCGATACTGGCGACCAAATTGCTGACTCCGGTAATAGCCCAAATGTCTCGCGAACAAGAGCTCTCTTTTGAGTTGCTGACTGCAAACCGTGATGAACTGTGTGCTGGGCTGTTAAAGCATGAGCTTGATATTGCTATCGCATTTGGGGACGAAACACCGCCTGCCATATTAAGTGAAACGCTCTTAACTGAATCCCTCAAGGTTCTGGTTCCATCCCACACAGTTGAACAGTTACCTACTGAATTAACCCTTGATGACCTGATCAATTATCCCTTACCAATCATCGGGCTTGATAGCCGCGATCCATTAGGCCTCCTGTTACATCAAAGCCTTATTGCGCGAGATGAGCATTATCACCATCCGATATCTGTGCGTGGATATAGCGCGGCGGCGGAACTGGTGAAGCACCAAGCGGGGTTTGCGATTGTGGATCCGTGGACTGCAGAACAGTATCAAAATGACGATGCGGTCTGTGTGTTACCACTTCAACCAGACATCCAATTCTCGGTATCGATGCTTTGTGCAGAGCACACCCCTCAGTCGATTTCCGTTAAGCAATTTATCGTTTCATTGAAGAGCCACACTCACCCTATAACTTAAGGTTATAGGCTCGTCATAAATAGGTATTCGGTAGCTTCTAAGTTCTTAATTAAAGTAAACCCATACAAGGATTTATTAATTAGGAATACTCATGTCTATCGCTCAACCTTACCTTCTTTTTCTTGGGGATGTTACCGACCCACTTGCCGCAAAAACAGCTCGCGGTATTCATCAATGGCGACCAGAAATTTGCCTAGGTCAGCTTCGTTTAACAGACGTTACCGTTTCACTTGGCTTAACGGATATGACCTTACAAGAGGCGCAAGCACAGGGCGCGAAAACGCTAGTGATTGGCACTGCAAACCCAGGTGGTGTTATTCCTGACTCTTGGCAGCCAACCATAATGGAAGCTGCAGAAATGGGATTTGAGATTGCATCTGGCATGCACCAACGACTGAGTGAATTTTCACCGCTTGCTGACATGCAGCAACGCGGATTGACTAAGCTTCATGATGTACGCCACTTTGATGGTGACCTAAAGGTTGGTAGCGGTAAGCCTCGTCAAGGTAAGCGCCTGCTTACGGTCGGAACAGATTGCTCAGTAGGAAAAATGTTTTCAGCTTTAGCTATCGAAAAGTCGCTTAAAGAGTCAGGTACATCCGCTCAGTTCAAAGCGACAGGGCAGACGGGTATCTTGATTGAAGGTAGCGGGATTTCGATTGATGCTGTGGTCGCGGATTTCATTTCTGGCGCGGTTGAAGCGATTAGCCCCGATTTTACTGACCACTATTGGGACATCATTGAAGGCCAAGGTTCGTTATTTAACCCTTCGTTTGCAGGCGTGAGTTTGGGGCTTTTACATGGCGCACAAGCTGATGCTTTGGTGCTATGTCACGAAGTAGGGCGACCACATATTCGTAACCTTCCTCATGCGCAATTACCAACGATTGAACAGACGATCGAAGCTAACTTGCAAGCCGCGCGATTGACGAATCCAGATGTAAAATTGGTTGGCATCTGCTTGAACACGTCGGCAATCAGCATTGAAGACGCTGAGACATTATGCCAAGAATGGACCACACTTTATCAAGTACCCGTGACGGACCCGGTTCGTTTTGGTGTACAACACATTACTGATCATTTGCGACATTCACTTTAACGATTTCATCATTTCTACGTTTCCATTTGTTAAAGCGAACATCAATCGAGTGAAATTATGAAGATTACAGCAGAACCCATTACTATCGCGATGCAAACGCCTTTTCGCATCTCTCGAGGCAGCCGAACTGAGTGTCACGTTGTTCGTGTTTACATTGAACATGATGGCAAACAAGCTCAGGGCGAATGCACGCCTTACCCACGATACGGCGAGTCATCGGAGTCTGTGTTAGCGCAAATCCAACAAGCGTCTAGTGCCCTTGAAGGTATGTTTGAGCGAGGCGTTACCGATCCCGCAGAGCTAAGAGATCATCTTCAGTCTTTATTGACCGGAGGGGCAGCGCGAAATGCGGTCGATTGTGCGCTTTGGGATTTCGAAGCTAAGCAGAAAGAACAGGTGTTTCCAAATAGCTTGTTTGAGTTACCTGCTCAAATTGTGACTGCAATGACCGTCTCGATTGGTACGCCAGAAGCGATGGCGACACAAGCGCGAGATTATGTGGTGAATGGTGCGAAACTTCTAAAAGTGAAGCTTGATGGCGAGCAGGTAGTAGAGCGTGTTTGCGCTGTGCGAGAAGCTGCACCTGATGTTCAGATTGTACTGGATGCTAATGAAGCGTGGACAGGGTTGAATCTCGAAGAGTTGTTCAATCAACTTATTGAGTTTGATATCGCGATGATCGAACAACCTCTTCCACAGCAGCATGATGCGTCACTGGCACACATCAATCACCCGATCCCACTGTGTGCGGATGAAAGCTGTCATACCACTTCGCAACTTTCATCTTTGTTAGGCAAGTATGAAATGGTCAACATCAAGCTCGATAAAACCGGTGGTTTGACTGAAGCATTAGTTCTTGCTGAAGAAGCTCAAAGGCTAGGATTTACTCTGATGTCGGGTTGTATGCTAGGCACCTCATTGGCGATGCGAGCGGCGCTGCCTATTGCGGTTCAATCTAAAATAGTCGACCTTGATGGCCCTGTGTTACTCGGGCAAGATGTTTCGCCAGCACTGACTTATCGAGATGGAATGATCATTCTTTAAGGTGAGTTAGCGTTCAGTATTGATGATGCAGGTTATAGGTAGGCACGCGAACTTCTGGACAAAACTGTGTCAGTTATATTACTAAATTAGAATATTATGGATTAGGTATGGGGCTCTTCTCCGCTTAGATGAGCTTGATTTCTGGGTAAATGGTAGAGTGAGTTTC